>CAISYX010000361.1 GCA_903889815.1 uncultured Gammaproteobacteria bacterium | reverse complement strand
GGCGGCGATGGACAAGGCAGAGGTTCCCCTGGGGCCGCAGAACCGCCTGCTGGCGAGACTGGCGACCTTCCGGGGAGAAATCATCTATCGCTGATCAGCACAGACGTCTCAGCGTTTGCTGAAGATCATCATGTGCTGCCATGGCAGGAAATCCAGCGTCTCTTCGAATTCCAGATCGAACACGTCCATTTCGCGCTTGACCTGTGCCTGCGTCATCTTGTGCAGCGGGCGGATGGGAACATTGCGATCCTCGCCGCGGTACTCCACCAGAATCAGACGCCCACCCGGCTTCAGCGCCGTGAAGATGCTTTCCAGCATCTCGTAAGGGTGCGAAAACTCATGATAGGCATCCACGAGAAAGGCCACGTCCACTGAGTCCGGCGGCAGATTGGTGCTCTGCAGGTCACCCAGCACACCCTCGACATTGCTGACGTTCTCACTCAATTTGCGTGCTTCCACCATGGCCAGCATTTCCGGCTGAATGTCTACGGCCAGCACTTTGCCCTGCGGCACCTTGGCGGCGATGCGGAAGGTGAAGTAGCCCGAGCCGGCGCCGATGTCAGCCACCACATCAGTGGGCTTGAGGTTCATGTTCTCGACGACAGCGTCGGGCATTTCCTCGTGGGTGCGGGTCGGGCGTTCAAGCCAGTCAGCGGCCAGATGGCCCATGACACCGGAGGTTTCCCGGCCCATGTAGAACATGCCCGTGCCGCCGTCAATGCTGCGCTCGGGGGCGTAGATGTAACGCTGGTCAGACTGGCTCTGGGCGGAGGTAGCGCAGGCCGTGACCCAGAGGGTCAGGCCGGCGATAAGCAAACTGCGGGGGAACGTCATGGGCAAGTCTCCTGGGATTCGCATTGTTGTTCTGTCGGAGTGGTGTGGCGCCCGATTGTAGAGGATGCCACCGGCGATTGACAGAAACGCGACGAAGCCTTGCGAGAAGTGTCAGAGCAACTTCAGCCAGCGGTGACCGCTGCCTTTGCAGATCAAACAGATCTGCGCATTGGGCAGTTTGCCTTTGCCTTCACAGCTGCGGCAAACGTCCTGATAGGGTTTCTTCAAAATGACCACGAGTTCGCGGTAGGCCTGGATATTGCGAATGTCTTGGACGATGGTGTTCATGCTGCGGGATTCCTGTGAGGCTTTCGTGGAGGCAGTATGGCCTTCATGGATTCTGGCTGCTGTTAAGCCGTTCACAGATTTTTCCTGACTCGCCTGCACTGAACAAAAACTGTGACGGCGTTCATTCTTGACATGCTCCTGCCTCAGCGGAGCAAAATGCGGGGGTTGTATGAGACCAGGGAATGCCTGGGCTTTCAGCGCAGAGTGAAACCCTGTTCTGCCAGGAAACCGCGCATGTGCGGCCGTGCTTTCTCGCTGAGCAGTCCAGCGACCTGTTCACTCCAGCTCTGCCCGAGTCCGCCTCCCGTACGCTGGCGGTAATACTCGCGTACCTGTTCGTCATACGCAGCGATGCGCTGCACATCGCCCACCTCGTTGTATACCTCGTCCTTGAGCACCACGGCCAACGGCAGACGCGGCTTGCGCTCCGGGTTCTGATCGGGATACCCAAGGCAGAGACCGAACACCGGATAGACACCTCCGGGTAGCTGCAGCAGATCGGACACCTCCCGCGGATTGTTGCGCAGGCCGCCGATGTAGCAGATGCCCAGTCCGGCGGATTCGGCGGCCACCACCATGGTCTGCGCCATCAATGCCACGTCCACCGTTGCAATGATGAAGTGTTCCGTGCAGTCGCCCACGAATTCCTTGCCGAGCTGCGTACAGGCATTGCCTGGGCGCTTGAGATCGGCACACAACACCAGAAACTCCGCGGCACTTTCCACGTATGGCTGATTGCCGGCCAGCCGCGCCAGCGTGCGGCGGCTCTCCGGGTTGCGCACGCGGATCACCGTGCAGCCCTGCAGGAAACTCGACGTCGCCGCCGACTGCCCGGCGCTCACGATGGCATGGAGCAGGTCTTCGGCGATGTCTTGCGAGGTAAACTTGCGAATACTGCGATGGGCGTTCAGGAGGTCGAAAACAGGATTCATGGCTGGGCAATTCCTTCTACAAGCATGGCGTCGAGAAAGTGTGGCACCACGTCGTTGGCCAGCGGCGTCTCGGCGTTGAACAGCACGATCATGGCGATGTCCAGTGCGGGCACCAGGACCAGCTCCGTGCGGAATCCCCGCACGCCGCCGCCATGGTGAAGCACCCGTTGTCCAGCGTAGTCGAACACGCGCCAGCCCAGGCCATACCAGGCGTTTTCCAGATTCGGCCAACGGTTGAAATAATTGCCCCGTGGCGTCTCCACTACAGGCGAATGCTGCGCAGCAAGCACATCCGGCGGCAGCACGTCGGGAAAGGCTCCCAGATTGGCCTGGGCCCAGAGGATCATGTCGTCCAGGCTGGCATTGACCCCGGCGGCCGGGCCCACACTGTAATAGGCCGCATTGGTGCTGACCGTCTGCCATTGTTCGCCACGGCGTTGATGGGGAGCGCTGACATTGGTATCGGCAAGATAGTCCTCCAGCGTCATGGAGGCGCGGGTCATGCCGAGCGGGCCGAACAGCCGTTCCTCCACATACTGGCCGTAAGGAATATGCTCGGAAACTTCCACCACGTCGGACACCAGCGAGAACACCACGTTCTGGTAACCATAGCAGCGGCCCGGGGGGCACACCGTGGGAATTTCAGTGAACTTTTCCTGAATCTTGGCGTAGGCGACGCCGGCATCGAGCATGTTGGAGAACGCATGGGGCATCAGGCCAGTGGAATGGCTCAGCACATGCTTGAGCGTCATGGTCCGGCTGGCAGCTTCCGTGCCGATGGCATACTGCGGCAGGATCGTCAGCACCGGGGTATCCCAGGCCTGTTTCTGGTCGTGCACCAGCTTGGCAGCGACGGCGCCAGCGAAGGTCTTGGACACCGAGGCAATCCGGAACAGGGTGTGGTCATCCACAGGGTCCGGGCTGCCGATTGCACGCACGCCCCAGGTCTGCACGTCGAGCACCTGATGCGAGCTGACCACCGCCATGGCCACGCCCGGTACCGTGCTGGCGGCGATGCTGGCATTGAGCCATTGGGAATACTGTTCGTAGCCCGGATTCTGGGCATGGAGACTTGCGGGAAGCAGCGTTGCCAGCGCTGAGATGACGGCAAGGCAAGGCAAGCGGGTGACGAGTGACAAGGTGCGGACCCCGGAAATGGCTGAAGCGGCTGGAGCTGGAACATAGCACGGCGCGCGGACTTTGCAAAAAAAAATGCCGGCTGCGGGGATCACCGCAACCGGCCAAAGTCAGGCACAGCCAAGAACCCTGTTACCTCCCATTTACACTGGTACAGCACGCACGTTGAAGCCTTCCATTCACGACATGATCACAAGCATTCTGCGGTTCTCCCGGAGCACGCCCAGGGCGGTCACGGGAGCATCGTCGTCCACACGCTGATTGAATTCCTGCAGGGTGGCCACTTCGCTGCGATTGACCTCGAAGATCACATCACCCTGACGCAGACCCGCCTGCCAGGCTGGACTGCCCTGTTCCACATTCACCACCTCGACGCCGGTACTGCCCGCCTGCTCGACGCTGCGCAGCTGGGCGCCCTGATAAGCCGGGTCGGCCAACTGACGACCTTCATCCTGCGCATTGGCAGCCACACTGGGCTGGCTGCCACCCACGACAGCCTTCACGAGCTGGCTCTGGCCATCACGGTACACCAGCAGTTCCACTTCCTGATTCAGACTCATCAGACCAATGACATTGCGCAGTTCGCGACCACTTTCGATTTTGCGGCCGTCAATTTCGACGATCACATCCGACGCTTCGATGCCTGCCGCCTCGGCCGCACTGCCAGGCATGACACTCGTGACCAGTGCCCCTTTGCCCGCGCCGGTCTGCAGCGCAGTCTCCATGGCGGAAGTCAGGTCCTGAATCTGCACACCCAGCTGGCCACGACGCACCTCGCCATCACGCTCCAGGTGGGTTACCACCGACGCAATCATGTCCACAGGCACCGCGAACGCGATGCCGGCGTTGGTGCCAGTGCCGCTGATGATGGCCGTGTTGATGCCAACCAGACGGCCTTCCAGATCAACAAGCGCGCCGCCCGAGTTGCCCATGTTGATGGCAGCATCGGTCTGGATGAAGTCTTCGTAGTTGTCATTGTTCAGGCCGGAGCGGCCCAGGGCGCTGACGATGCCCTGCGTTACTGTCTGGCCAAGACCGAAGGGATTGCCAACTGCCACCACGTAGTCGCCGACCCGCAGGTCCTCAATGTCCGCAAATTCCAGGTCCTGCAGGGTGTCGCCCTCGATCTCCAGCAACGCGACATCCGTGCTCGCATCGCTGCCGAGCAGTTTCGCCGTGAACTCGCGGCCATCCTGCAGCGAGACTGAGATGACATCGGCGTCGGCAATGACATGATGATTGGTGACGATATAGCCCTTCTCGGCATCCACAATGACGCCCGATCCGGTCCCGCGCACTGCACGCGGATCCGCCTGTCCTTGTTGCTCGTCGAAGAACCGGCGCAAATCCTCTTCACCGAGGAAGCGCAGTGCCTCAGGCGCGCGGCTGGTCTGCGACGTTGACACGATGACGACCGCCGGAGTCACCTCCTCCAGCATGGGCGCCAATGAGGGAACGCCATTGCTGGCGGCTTCCTCGCTTACCGCCATGGCCGGACTTGATGCCACGGCGCCCAGCCCCAACATGAACACCAGACTGACAACTTGCTTCTTCATAGGTATGCCCTCTTGCTCACACTGACTTCGGATACGACACGGGAGAGGCAGACCAGGCTGCGACTCGTGAGGCAGACTCTAGGGGGGCAGACAGCGGAAAACCTGCGGAAAGCGTGAAGTTTTCATCCAGAAAATGTGAAGAATGGCAGACACGGGCAGATTGCAGTGGCGTCCGGACGGAAATCCGGATAAAACGCGTACACAGGGTATCGACAAGAGAACCGGGATGAATGACATGGACTACAGTGCCGACAACACCACTGACGACAGCGTTATAGCGATGCGCAGGACGCCTTTTCTGCTGGAGCGCTGGCGTGTGGAACCCGATACGCGACAGCTGCAGCATCTGGACAGTGGGGAGATTCGTTCCCTGGAGCCGCGCCTGATGCGCTTGCTGACACTGCTTGCCGCCACGCCCGGCCAAGTGCTGAGGCGTGACGCCCTTATCGAGGAACTCTGGCCACGGGTAATCGTCAACGAGAATTCGCTGACGCGGGCAGTGTCGGAATTGCGCCGCAAGCTGGAAACTGACAGCACGAGCGCCCCGCTGATCGACACCATTCCCAAGACCGGCTACCGCCTCAGTGCGGGCTGCCGCGTACGCAATTGCCCGGCGTCAGTGGCCAGCCTTGTTGCTGCACAGCACGAAACGCGCGCACGCTCCTATACCCGTCCGCTGCTGGGTGGCGCGATGAGTCTGGCGCTGACGGCCCTGCTGGCGCTGGGCTTGCAGGGCCAGGCAGTGGTCAACACGCCTGTCAGCACGAATGCATACCCCCTCGCAGATATCAGTCTGGGCAATGCTGATGCTTTTGACCGTCTGTCCGGAGGACGTGTGGCAACGGCTTCGGCAACGCTGTCAGGCGACAGCGCAATGGCCAGTCCCGATGGCGGTGCCCTGAACGGAACGCAGCCCGTGTTGTCCAGCGATGGCAGGCTGTTCGCAGTGGTGCGCTACAACGAGGAAGGGTCCAGCCTGCTGCTGGGATCCACGGCACAGCCAAATGCCCCCGTCACCGTGCTCACGACACAGGACACCCTCTACAACCTGCAGTGGTCGCCACTGGATCGCGCCTTGCTGTTTGCTCAGTCACCCCGCCTGGCACCGGCATCGCTGCTGCCCATGGACGCGCGGGCCAGCCTGGTGATGTTTGATCTGGACACCTTTCAGGCCAAGGTATTGCAGGGCCCGGCCGTGCAGAACGATGCTCACCCCGAAGCGATCGAGCAAACCCGCAGCTTCAAGCTGACCGCCCTCACCCGCCACTTCGACTGGCTCTCCTGAGACACAGATCAGCCGGCGATGGTCCCCCCACCATCAATCACCAGTGTCTGACCCGTGATGAAACTGCCGGCGGCCGATGCAAGGAAGATGGCGGCGCCGGCAATCTCGTCGGGTTCGCCGATGCGGCGCAGCGGATACCTGGCAACTGTCGCAGCATAGGTCTCGGGATTTTCCCAGAGTGCCCGTGCAAAATCCGTCCGTACCAGGCCCGGCGCAATGCAGTTGACACGCACATTGTGCGGACCCCACTCCACCGCCAGATTGCGGGCCAAAGCCATGTCAGCCGCTTTGGAAATGCCGTAGGCGCCCAGCATGGCCGTGCCCTGAATGCCGGCGATGGACGATACGATGATCACTGCCCCTCCGCCCCGGGCCGCCATCGCGGGAATCACCCGCTGGCATAGCCGGTGCGCGCTGCCGACATTGGCATTCATGATCTTGTCGAAAGCCTCATCCGGCATGTCCCGCGAAGGGCCATACCACGGGTTCAACGCCGCGTTGCAGACCAGCACGTCGATCTGTCCCAGCTGCCGGACACTCTCCTCCACCAGGTGTTGCAACTGTTCCCGATAGTTGATGTTGCACGCGATCGCCACAGCTTGCCCGCCTGAGGCGCAGATCTGCGCCGCCACCGCCTCACAGGCATCCTGATTGCGGCTTGAGATCACCACCCGCGCTCCGGCCTCTGCCATGCGCTGTGCAATGGCGCGCCCGATGCCTTTTGTCGAGCCCGTGATCAGCGCCACTTTGCCAGTCAGATCGAAAAGATTGATTACCATCTTGCCTCCTTTGCCGTGTGCCTGCGCCTGCAGGCTGGACGGCTGCTCGCTGTATATGAAATGATACAGCGCATGAATCACGAGCCCTGCTGGAGCCCCCACGATGTTGCTGCACCGCATTCTACGCCCGCTGCACGTTCTTCTGCTCGTCGGCCTGCTGTCCGCGGCGGCACAGGGCTAGACTCATACCGTGGCAGCGGCCTCCGACCTGCAGTTTGCGCTGGAGGAAGTGCGGGCGCAGTTCGCGGCAGAAACCGGCCACCAGGTGCAACTGGTGTTTGGCTCCTCGGGCAATCTCTACAGACAGATAGTCGAGGGCGCTCCCTTTCAGATGTTTCTGTCTGCCGACGAGGCCTTCGTCAACCAGCTTGCTGATCTTGGCCTCAGCCAGGACGAGGGGGAACTGTACGCCATCGGTCGCCTGGCGCTCATCGCTGCCGCGGGCTCGCCACTCCAGGTGGACTCAACACTTTCCGGGCTGCGCGACGCCGTGGCGCGAGGGCAGATCCGCCGCTTCGCCATTGCCAATCCGGAACACGCACCCTATGGCGCACGTGCCGAGGAGGTGCTGCGCCACACCGGACTCTGGGATGCCCTGAAGGGCACGCTGGTGCTCGGCGAAAATGTGTCGCAGGCAGCGCAGTTCGCAGCTTCCGGCAATGCCCAGGGCGGCATCATTGCCTACTCGCTGGCACTGGCACCCAATGTGGCCGGCATGGGGACTACCGCCCTGCTGCCAGAAGAATGGCACACGCCACTGCGCCAGCGCATGGTGCTGATGCATTCTGCGACGCCGGCCGTGGAAGCGTTCTACGACTATCTGCAGCAGGCCACCGCGCGCAGCATCATGCGCCGCCATGGCTTCAGCCTGCCGGGTGAGGAGTAAGTCGGTGGATTGGACGGCCCTGCTGCTTTCCCTGCAACTGTCGTTCTGGACGATGCTTGTGCTGTTGCCGGTGGGTATCTGGATGGGCCGCCGACTGGCCTGGACGCAGATGCGCAGCAAGAGCCTGCTGG
>CAISYX010000360.1 GCA_903889815.1 uncultured Gammaproteobacteria bacterium | reverse complement strand
GCTCACCACATAGGTTTCGAACAGCGCGCCGCGTGCGGCATGGGTCTGGACACTCGCCGCGTCGCGAATGCCCAGAAGCCATGCCATCAGCCCGACGTCCAGAAAGTACAGCTTGGGGCTCTTGACCAGCCGCTTGCCAAAATTGCGGTGATAGGGCTGCAGTGTCACCACCAGATAGCTGGCTTCCAGAACACTCAGCCATTCCCGCGCAGTGACGGCAGAGATGCCGCAATCGGCACCGAGCGCTGTCAGATTCAGCAGCTGCCCCGAACGTGCCGCGCACATGCGCAGAAAGCGTTGGAACTGGGTCAAGTCGCGCACCGCGAGCAGTTGCCGCACATCGCGCTCGACATAGGTATTCACGTAGTTGGCGAACCAGTCGTCGGCACGCAGGTCACGGTCATACAGCGCGGGATAGCTGCCTTGCCACAACAAGGTGTCCAGGTCCGGCAACAGCGCTGCGGCGGCCAGTTCGGCAGCACTCAGCGGCAACAGTTCAACGCGGCCAATGCGACCGGCCAGCGATTGGGTGAGGCTGGAGACAAATTCAAACTGGGCGGAGCCGGTCAGGATGAAGTCGCCCATGCGCCCCCGCTCATCCACGATCCCTTGCAGCCAGGACAACAAACCGGGGCAGCGCTGCACCTCGTCAAGAATGGCGCCGCCCGGAAAGCGTTGCAGAAACCGCAGGGGATCCTGCTCTGCAAATTCACGTTCGTCAGGGTTCTCGAGCGATACGTAGGGCTTTTCGTGGCCGAATACCGCCTTGGCGAGGGTGGTTTTCCCGGATTGACGCGGCCCCGTGAGGGCGATGACGGGAAAGCCTTTGGCCAGGCGTTGCAACGTGTCTGAGGCCATGCGCGGAATCATCTTACAAATCCAAAGTTGTAACTTGTATTTGCAAGAGTACGCTCCGATGCTCGGTTGGGCAAGAGCCTCTACCTCACATCAACCACCGCCGCTTCATCAACAGATACGAAAACCCCAGCAGCAACGTCCCAAGAACAATCAGGTACATCCAGTCGAAGCTCAACTCAGCCAGGCGGGCGTTTTCCAGCAGGATGCCCTGCAGCGGCCTGAACAATTGGTACGAGGGCAGCAGGGGCGCGACAGCGTTCAGCTGCTGCGACACATCCGCCATCGCGGAAGGCAGCAGGTTCGGTAGATAGAACACAACCCCCAGCGTGCGGGCGCTTGCCTGATTGCGGCAAAGAAACCCCAGAAAAACGCCAAAAGCGCTGAAGCAGAAGCTCCCTGCCAGGAGTATGGCAAAGTAATCAAAAAAGCGTATGGAGCCGAACTTTCCCAGCAGGTGCAGGAACAGCACGGCCGTGAGGATCAGCACCATGCCCAGCAGCAACTTGGCCAGCAGCCACTGCACCTCGGTGATCGGCGTCTGCAGCAGCCCTAGCAGCAGTTTCTTTTCTTTTTCCTCGGCCACCTGGGCCGGCAGAATGATGAAGCCGATGAGCAGCACCAGCATCAGTATCCAGGTGGGCAGGGTCTCTCGCTGAATGCCCCCCTCGTGCAAGGAATTGACGTCGGTGATCCAGTCCGGCCCCCTGCCTTCCGCCGCTTTCTGCAACGCGGAAAATGTCTGCAGGATGGCGAGGGTGTTGATGGAATCCTTCTTCAAGACAGTCAGCGCCAGGCTGTCGGGGGTTTCGCCATTGCTGCTCAGCACGCCGTCCAGCGTACGCTCCTTCAGCAAGCGCGTTCCCTCGTCCACGTCTGCGATCCAGGTGATTTCGACCAGGGTGTCGGCGGCGGCGATGCTCTCGGTGATGGCAGGATCAAGCGCGTCCTGTCGAATCATGCCGATGTGGATTGTCGGTGCGTCAACGCCCGTCTGGTCCACCAGATTCAGCGTCACAAAGACAAACAGGGGGATAAACAGAATCAGGAGAAATGTTTTGTTCTTGAACGCGATGGCCAGATCATTCCAGGCAAGAATGAAGACGTTTGTCATCATGATGCATACAGCTGTTCATGAATGTCGGACTGGAAATACTCGTGGGGAGCGCCGTCGAAGACGAGCCTGCTTTCGTGCAGCACCATGATCCTGATTGCAAGATTCTTGATTTCTTCGGGCCGGTGGGAAGTAAAAATAATGGTCTTTCCAACAGCATGCATCGCCGTCAGGAGCCGGTAGATTTCTCTGGTCATTTCGAAGTCCAGCCCCGAGGTGGGCTCATCCAGAATGAGAAGCGGCGGGTCTGCCAGAAGCGCGCGGCCGATGTTCACCCGTTGCTTCAATCCTTTTGACAGCGATTGCACCTTGCTGCGTCGAGAAGGCAGCAGATTGAACTCGGCAAGAATCGTCTCTACCCGCGACATGGGGGCTCGGGTGAGAGAGGCGAACAGTTTGAGGTTGTATTCGACGGAAAAGAAGTCGAAGAGATTGGAAACCTCTGGAATGAAGCCCACTTTCCCGACGACAGCCTTCCTGTCTTTCATATCGGTGCCGTCCAGCAGGACAAAACCGCTGTCAGGCACAATCCAGTTTCCCAGTATCTTCAGGAGCGTGGACTTGCCGGCCCCGTTGTGGCCGACGATGGCGATCAGCTCGCCTTTTTCGAATGCAAAGCTGGTCGAGGCAAGACCTCGCTGTTTGTCGTAAAGCTTCGCGAGGTTCCTGACGTCGAGCTGCATCAGCGTTGCTTAAATCAATCTGGTAATGACGATTACGAGAATGATGACAACCAATAGTCCAATCATGATGTGCTCCTTTGAGGGTGAGAATAACGTGGAGCCAGCGTGCCCTTTTCGCTGCTACCGGACAGCACGCTATC
>CAISYX010000359.1 GCA_903889815.1 uncultured Gammaproteobacteria bacterium | reverse complement strand
CGCACCGCGGCCAGTGCAGTGCCGCCAGACTCCTCCGACTCAATCAGCACCGTATCCACTGAATCACCCTGAGCACTTACCTTGACGAACATGGTCCTCTGGGCTATACCGGCCGCTGCCAGCGCACAGGCCAGCACCAGACTCACAGCGCTGCGGTCACTGTCCAGCAACAGCTCGCGCAACTTCGCAAAGGAGGCCACAAAGTCTCCGGCCAGCGAAAAAGTCAGGGCCAGCAGCCGGGCCGGCACCCATTCCAGCAGATAGCCAAGCCGCAGCACCAGGCGCCCGGCATCGGACTCGTGGTCCAGCACTACTCTCAGCCGGTAAAGCACGGTCATGTGATACAGAAGTGCCGCAGCAGGCCCGAGCACGAGATACCAGAAAACCACCGCGAACAACCTCTCGAAGCTGCTGCTGACAATGTAGCGGCAGAACTGCTCATGCACAGCATCTCGATCGCCGGAACTGTCGAGCACCAGCTGACCCCAGCGCTCCTGCAGCAGCAGAAATGCTGCTTCAAAATCGCCCGAACGCCAGCGGTGCAAATAGGCTTCGGTAAACGCTCGCAGGCTCACGCGATCGAACAGCACCAGCAGTACACCGACATGAATCAGCAGCGTCACGCTGCCCAGCAAGACGCTTTCCACTGCCAGCAGCAGCACGATCAGCAACACCGGCGGCAGACACAGCAGCAGCAGCGGATACAGCGGGCCGGGTGTCGGCTGATCGGGATTCAGGGCCTGCACTCGCGCGCGCAGCACGCGCTGGAGAGAGACGAACCAGCTGTCACTGAAGAGTTCGGTTTCGCGATGCCAGTAATGGTTGATCAGAAGAGCCAGAAGAATCACCAGAAATGTCATTGTGTTGGCTCCGAGTTCAAGACGCTTGCCCGGTACAGCGTCCAGTCAAAAAATGGGCCCGGATCGGTCTTGCGACCGGGCGCGATATCACTGTGACCTACGATGCGCTCTGAAGTGATCAGTGGATAGCGTCGCTGCAGCCAGCGCGTCACCTTCGCGAGCTGCTCATACTGAACCGCCGTGAAGGCCTCATGATCCGTGCCCTCCAATTCAATACCGATTGAGTAGTCATTACAATTGTCACGCCCTGAATACGAGGATTTGCCTGCATGCCAGGCCTTCTGCTCAAAGGGCACATACTGCGTGATCTTGCCATCACGTGCGATGAGAAGGTGCGCGGAAACCCGCAGGTGCGCGATCCCGGCGAAGTATGGGTGGGCCTGCGGATCGAGCGTGTTGCAGAACAGAGCATCGATGCTGGTGCCGCCATACTGGCCAGGGGGCAGGCTGATGTTGTGAATCACCAGCAAACTGATATCCCCCCCTGCAGGTCGCTCGGAGCAATTTGGAGAAGGCTGCTGGCGGGCGTATTCAACGGTATCTTCAGAGTTCAAGAGGGACTCTCGGCAAATGGCGCAAGATGTTTGCGCTCTGACTGGCATACTGGGGACGATTCTAGCCGGACCACGCGCGGCAATCCATCTACAGTCCGTCGCAGCTGCCCCGAGCTACCAATCAGAGAGGGCTTGGGCCATAATTTCGATCAATTGCTGACGCCAGGCCCCCTGCGCCGAATCTACCCAGGACGCTGCATGAGCACACCTCTCACACTGCCGGCCGACCTCGGCGCCACTGTTGCCAAGGCCATCGCCGAAGATGTCGGTTCGGGCGATATAACCGCGCAACTCATCCCCGCGCACGTGCAGGCAACAGCCTCGATCTTTTCCCGGGAAACCGCGGTGTTGTGCGGCAGCGCCTGGGTCAACGAAGTGCTGAGACAGATTGATCACACCATTGCCTTCGAATGGCTGCGCCGGGATGGCGATCACATCGAGCCGCAACACCCCTTCGTAAAACTGCAGGGTCGCGCACGTTCACTGCTGACGGCTGAACGCTGCGCCCTGAACTTTCTGCAGACACTTTCCGGAACAGCGACTATCAGTCGGCACTATGCGGAACTCGTGGCACACACGCCAGTGCGCCTGCTGGACACGCGCAAGACGATTCCCGGTCTGCGCACAGCGCAGAAATACGCCGTTGCGGTGGGCGGCTGCAGCAATCACCGCATGGGCCTGTTTGACGCGTTCCTTGTGAAGGAGAATCACATCAACGCCTGTGGATCCATTGCTGCTGCCGTTGCGGCCGCTCGCTTGCTGCAGCCGGGCAAGCCCGTCGAGGTAGAAGTTGAAACACTGGATCAGCTCGACCAGGCCCTGCATGCGATGGCTGACACCATCATGCTGGACAATTTCACACTGGCAGACATGCGCCATGCTGTCGCGCATACCCGCAAGCGAGCCTTGCTCGAGGCTTCGGGCGGGATCAATAGCGACACACTGATTCCGATTGCTGAAACCGGGGTGGACTTCATCTCGATTGGCGCCTTGACGAAGGACTGCAAGGCTATCGATCTATCAATGCTGTTTACGCAATGACAACCATTGCACGCAGGGGGCTCCATGACTTACCGCAAGCGCTCAGTCCCGAACCTGGTTACCCATTCACTGGCGCGACGCCTGCAAACACTGATTGGGCTTGCTGCCCTGCTGCCGACCGGATTGGTGTGGGCTCATGCGGGCCCACTGGATGAGAACGGCGGACACTATGATGGGCAGAGCTATCATTGCCACATGCCAGATTGCGAGATGCCAGACTCCTTCTTGCGCAGCGGCCAGGACAGTTTCTTCTTCGACCCGGACAGCCGGGACAAATTCTTCAACGAGATAGACTGGGACTACAAGCGCGACTATGACGGGGACTGCCAGAGCACCCGACATGAAATTCTGGTGATAACCAGCCGTGCCCCGGTCAGTTATACCAATCCGCGCAATTGCGAAGTGCGACTGGGAGAATGGTTTGATGAATACACAGGAGAAACGTTTACCGTGGCCGCTCAGATCGACATAGACCACGTGATCCCGCTGCGATATGCCCACAACCAGGGCGGCGATGCATGGCCACCGGAAAAGAAACTGATGTTCGCCAATGACCCTGTGAACATCATGCTGACCGAGCGCAGCGAGATCCGCCGCAAGAATGAGCGGGGCCCGAGCCGCTATCTTCCCCGGGAAGAGTACCAGTGTGATTACGTCCGACAGTGGCAGGCGATTGCAGAAAAATATGATTTGCGCCTGGCGAATGCAGACAGAAACAGAATTACGGTGATCTTGAGGGAATGCGCGGAATAATGAACGGCAGAACCGGACAATGACCCGTCATTGAGCAACGGGTCATTGTCAGGAAAGGCAATTACGGAGCTGGCTGGATCGCTATGTCTG
>CAISYX010000358.1 GCA_903889815.1 uncultured Gammaproteobacteria bacterium | reverse complement strand
TTCAGGTCGAATTTGATGTCGCGGCCGGTGGAGGCCAGCGAGTAGAACGTGAAGCGCAGCGCGTCGGTGCCATAGGCGGGAATGCCATCAGGGAACGCGGCGCGGGTGAACTTGGCAATCTTCTGTTCCAGCTGCGGCTGCATCAGGTCGCTCGTGCGCTTGGTCACCAGCTCTTCCAGGCCGATGCCGTCGATCAGGTCGATGGGGTCCAGGATGTTGCCCTTCGATTTGGACATCTTCTGGCCGTTCTCGTCGCGCACCAGGCCGGTGATGTACACCGTCTTGAAGGGAATCTCGCCGGTGAACTTCAGGGTCATCATGATCATCCTGGCCACCCAGAAGAAGATGATGTCGAAGCCCGTCACCAGCACGTCGGTGGGGTGGAAGGTTTTCAGCGTCTCGGGCTCGTTGGGCCAGCCCAGGGTGCCGAAGGTCCACAGCGCCGAGCTGAACCAGGTGTCCAGCACGTCTTCGTCCTGACGCAGGGCCAGGTCGGGGCTCAGGCTGTACTTGGCGCGCACATCGGCGTCGCTGTAGCCCACGTAGATGTTGCCGGCGTCGTCATACCACGCCGGAATGCGGTGGCCCCACCACAGCTGGCGGCTGATGCACCAGTCCTGCAGGTCGCGCATCCACGCGAAATAGGTGTTCTCCCAGTTCTTGGGCACGAATTGGATATCGCCATCTTCCACAGCCTTGATGGCAGGCGCGGCCAGGTCTTTGACGGCCACGTACCACTGATTGGTCAGCCAGGGCTCGATGACGGCGCCGGTGCGGTCGCCGCGTGGCACCTTCAGCTTGTGCGGGTCAACCTTCTCCAGCAGGCCCAGGGCGTCGATGTCGGCCACCACGCGCTTGCGGGCCTCGAAACGGTCCAGCCCGCGATAGGCCTCGGGGGCGTTGTCGTTGATGGCGGCGTCGGCGGTGAGGATGTTGATCATCTCCAGGTCGTGACGCTTGCCTACTTCGTAGTCGTTGAAATCGTGCGCGGGGGTGATCTTCACGCAGCCGGTGCCGAAGGCGGCGTCCACGTAATCGTCGGCCACAATGGGAATGCGGCGGCCGCACAGGGGCAGCTCGACGAACTGGCCGATCAGGTCCTGATAACGCTCGTCATTGGGGTTCACGGCCACGGCGGTGTCGCCCAGCAGGGTCTCGGGGCGCGTGGTGGCGATGGTGATGTACGCATCGCCCCTGCGGGTGGTGGCGCCGTCGGCCAGCGGGTAGCGGAAGTGCCACATGAACCCGTCTTCTTCTTCCGACAGCACTTCCAGATCAGACACGGCGGTGTGCAGCTTCGGGTCCCAGTTCACCAGGCGCTTGCCACGGTAGATCAGGTTCTGGTCATACAGCTCGACGAACACGCGTTCCACGGCGGCGGAGAAACCGGCGTCCATGGTGAAGCGCTCGCGGGTCCAGTCCAGCGACGAGCCCAGGCGGCGAATCTGCTGCGTGATGATGTTGCCGGACTCTTCCTTCCACTCCCACACCTTCTTCACGAAGTCTTCGCGGCCCAGGTCGTGGCGCGTGAGGTTCTGCCGCGCCAGCTGGCGCTCCACCACCATCTGCGTGGCGATGCCCGCGTGGTCGGTGCCCACCTGCCACAGCGTCTTGCGGCCGAGCATGCGGTGGTAGCGGATGAGCGCGTCCATGATGGCGTTCTGGAAGCCGTGGCCCATGTGCAGACGCCCGGTCACGTTGGGCGGAGGAATCACGATGGAATAGGCCTCGCCGTCGCCTGACGGGGTGAAATAGCCTTTCTCTTCCCACTGCTTGTACCAGTGACTCTCGATCTGATGGGGTTGGTAAGTCTTGTCCATGTCTGCCTGCGAATAGGGGGTGGGTGGAGTGAGGAGGGGCGAGTATAACCCAGGACTTGGGCTGGCTTCACTTGGGCTTTTCGCGATGTCTTGTGGGAGCGAGCCCTGCTCGCGAACTCAGGCTCACTGACCCCGGCCCCGCCCCGGCGTCCCCCTGTGCTGCGGCTGACCCGCACCCATCCTGGGTGCCCTCGCTTCACAAAAAGCCTAAGGTCTTTTTGCTTACTCGGTGCGGGTCACTTATGCCGCTGCACAGGGGAACGCCGGGGCGGGGCCTGGCATTGTGCCCGCGTCGGGGAAGTCTTCTCCCACAAGGTGTGGCAAAAAAATTCTTCAAGTGACGTCAGCGGGGGGGGGGAGGGGCGGAGCGGGTTCGCGGGCGAGCCTGTATGCCCTCGGGTACGCTCCCACACGGCTTCGGAGCCCGCCGCGCGTCCCTCCGCAGACAGACATCGAGGCAGTGGGCGCTTGCTCTGCAGGAGTGGTCCCTGCCTGCAGGAGCGGGCCCTGCCCGCGAATGTGGCACAGAAGGTCAAGCGCACCCAGCGCCCGCCTCCCCGGGGGTGATGGGTGCGCAAGCCTCTGAGAATTAAGTGCGCTGGCAGGGCCCGCTCCCACACAGGGCCCGGGCTGCAGCACCCAGGGGCTGTGCAGGCCGTTCTTGACTGCGCAGGATACTTACTCATGGAATGCAACACCTTGTTCAGCTGTAAAAATATAGCGATCACTCGATAGTGCAAATTTTCATGCAGATCGTTCTATATCCACGTTCACATTGACCTCCATGAGGCATACACTCGGCCGGTCTTCAAAACAAAAACAATTTTCAAAAAGGACCGGCTCATGAAAATGAACAAGAAAATGATTGCGTTGCTCGGCGCAGGCAGCGCCATGATGTTTGCGGGAGCGTTCAACGAACAACTTGAAGATCCCGCCATTGCCGCCAGCAACGAGCGGATGGCTCCGCACTTCGAAGTCGACCCTTTCTGGCCGCAGCCATTGCCCAACAAGTGGATTCTTGGTGCCGTCATCGGCATCGCTGTCGATGAAAGAGATCACATCTACATCGTGCACCGTGACCAGGACAGCAACTTTGCGAGTCAGGAAATTGCACTGGATTCCGGTCGCGCGGACTGCTGTACCGCAGCGCCTCCCCTGCTTGAGTTTGACCCCGCCGGCAATCTGGTCAATGCCTGGGGTGGTCCGGGCGAAGGGTTTACCTGGCCGGAATCCAACCACGGGCTCGAGATCGACCCCAGCGGCAACATCTGGATCGGCGGTAACGGCGGCGCAGACTCCCATGTGCTGGTGTTCACACGCGGGGGAGAATTTGTGCGCGAAATCGGCGTTCCCGGCATGGACGTAGACAGCAACAGTACGACTCACTTCAACAAGGTGGCCGAGATAGCCATCGACCCGATCGCCAGCGAAGCCTATATTGCAGACGGTTATGGCAACAAGCGCGTAGCAGTAGTCGATGTCGCCACCGGTGCTTTCAAGCGCTACTGGGGTGCCTATGGCAACAGGCCTTCCGATGATCGCGTGACCTACACCCCCAACGAGCCCCTGCCCCAGCAGTTTGTCGGGCCTGTTCACTGTGCCCAGCCTTCCAATGACGGCCTGATCTATGTCTGTGACCGTGGTGCTGACCGTATTCAGGTGTTCCGTCCTGATGGCACCTTTGTGAAGGAAGCGCAGGTTGCCCCGATGACCCTGGCCTCCGGCTCCACGTGGGATATTGCGTTTTCCAAGGATCCGGAACAGCAGTTCATCTATGTCGCTGACGGCTCAAACATGAAGGTGCATATTCTTGAGCGCGAATCTCTCGAGGTTCTGGCCGTGCTGGGCGATGGTGGAAGACAGCCAGGGCTTTTCTATGGCACACACAGCATCGCCACTGATTCACAGGGCAATTTCTTCACCACGGAAACCTATGAAGGCAAGCGTGTGCAGAAATTTGTCTTCCGTGGCTTGCGGCCTGTAACAGAGATCAGCGCCGGTGCCCCCTGGCCGGAGGGTGAGCGCAACAACTAAAGATTGTTGTTTCGCCAGCCAACAAGGCCACCTGAGGGTGGCCTTGTTCGTTACAAGCGTGCAAAATTCCGCTCGTGAGGGCGATTCCGGTCGCCTGAGCCGCCAACTCGAAGCAGATCTCATATGGAGTCAGTAATGAAAAACAAACTATTTGCAGCCGCAGTATTGTCCCTGGCCCTCTCCCCAGCCCTCGCCGCCGACGGCGCCATCAGCGTCAACTATGTGTTTGAAGGCGACCATCAGGTTGATTTCAGCAGCATGGCACGCGGGCCACTGCGTGTTGGAGAAATTACGGATGGAAGAGCGGTGGACAATCCCATGCTGATTGCCGGCGATATCGTCGCTGACAAGGCGCTTGCAGACATTGTCAGGGACGCTCTGGTACAAGGCTTCCTCAAAGGCAATGCCGGTCTGGTGGAGTCAGAAGAGAAGCTGATCCTTGAGGGTTCCATCGTGTCCAGCGAAACCGCTGTGTCAGGCGACACCCTGCAGATCACCATTCGTACTAGTGTGCAACTGAACAACGCTGGCCGCACAATCTGGGAGACTGTGCTGTTCGGACGAGGCTCTGCACCGGTCGCTGAAGGGGCAAATGCTGCCCTGACAGACGCACTGGACCGCACTATTCGGAGCCTGGTACTGGACGATTACTTCCTGATGGAAGTGCTGTAGGAAAAAAACCACCTCAAACAGCAGAGGGCTCTGCCTGTGGGAGCGGGCTCGCCCGCGAACGTGGCACTGCAGGTCAAGCGCAGTCAGCGCCGCCGGGGAGGCGGGTCCGCGAAGCGGCATAAAAGACCCGCACCGAGTGAGCAAAAAGACCCTGGGCTTTTTGTGAAGCGAGGGCACCGGGGACCGGTGCGGGTCAGCCGCAGAGCGGAGCCCGCCTCCCCGGGGGCGCTGGCTGAGCCACCCACTGAAAAAGAAGTTCGCGGGCAGGGCCCGCTCCCACAGGCAGGGCCCGCTCCCACAGGCAGGGCCCGCTACTCTGAATTGCTACGCCTTCTGCGTGCGCAGATATTCCACCAGCAAGGGCACCGGGCGACCGGTAGCGCCTTTCTGCGCGCCAGACACCCACGCCGTGCCCGCGATGTCCAGGTGCGCCCAGCGATACTGCTTGGTGAAGCGGGACAGGAAACACGCTGCCGTGATGGTGCCGCCGCGCGGCCCGCCGATGTTGGCGATGTCGGCGAAGTTGCTGTCCAGCAGCGACTGGTACTCATCCCACAGCGGCAGCTGCCACGCAAAGTCCAGCGTGTGCTGGCCAAGCTGCAGCAGCTCGTCGGCCAGGGGCTGGTTGTTGCTGAGCAGGGCGCTGGTCTGGTCGCCGAAGGTGGCTACGGCGGCGCCGGTCAGCGTGGCGATGTCGATCACCGTGCGGGGCTTGAAGCGCTCCACATAGGTCAGTGCGTCGCACAGCACCAGGCGGCCTTCCGCGTCGGTGTTCAGAATCTCGATGGTCTGGCCCGACATGCTGGTGACGATGTCGCCCGGCTTGGTGGCCTTGCCGCCCGGCATGTTCTCGGCGGCGGCAATCACGCCCACCACGTTCAGTTTCAGGCCCAGTTCGGCGATGGCGGTCATGGTGCCGATCACGCTGGCGGCGCCGCCCATGTCGTACTTCATCTCGTCCATGCCCAGGCCCGGCTTCAGGCTGATGCCGCCGGTGTCAAAGGTGATGCCCTTGCCCACCAGCACCACGGGCTTGCTGCCGGCTTTCGCGGCGCCCTTGTATTCCATGACAATCAGCTTGGCTTCTTCTGCCGAACCCGCGCTGACGGACAGCAGCGAGCCCATGCCCAGCTTCTTCATCTGCGCTTCGGTCAGCACCTTGGTGCTGATGCTTTCGTACTGGCTGGCCAGTTTTACGGCGGTATCGGCCAGGTAGGTGGGGGTGCAGATGTTGCCGGGCAGATTGCCCAGTTCCTTCGCGGTGCTCACGCCCAGGGCGATGCTGGCGCCCAGCTTCACGGCGTCTGTCTGCGCCTTGCGGGTCTCGGCACTGGCGGCACTGACACTCACGCTCTTCAGGGCGTATTCGGGCTTCTTCTTGCTCTTGGTCTGGTCGTACTGATAGGTGTTGTTGTCGCACTCCTGCACCAGCAGGGTGGTGGCCCAGGCAATGTCGCGGTCTTTCAGCGGCAGTTCGGCCAGGGTGAACACGGCGTCCTTCGCGGTGGTCTTGAGCACAGCCTTGATGCTGGCAGACACCAGCTTGCGGTAGCTGCGGGCATCCAGGGCGCCCTCATCGCCGCAGCCTACGAGCAGGATGCGTTTGGCGGCGCCACTCAGGGGGTGCACCAGCAGGGTATCGCCAATCTTGCCCGTCACGTCGCCACTGGCCACCACGCGGGTCAGTGCGCCTTCGAGGGCTTGGTCGCACGCGGCCGCAGGCGCGCTGAGGCGGCCCCGGGCCCAGACGCCCAGCACGAGACAGTCGGTGGCTTTGGAGGTGACAGCAGTGGTGAGCAGGGCATATTTCATGGATGTGGGTTCCTTGGCAGACGGGTGCAACGGATTGAAAAGCTTGCGGCCATGCTAGGCAGTTTCCCCGGGGCGTGCAATAGCGCGGCCCACGGCCGGCGCGGCTAAAGAGGTGTACTTGTCTTGCAGCCGTGAATTAGAATTGAGCGCCTTGTTGCGGAGTCCCTTCATGTCGCGCGTCAAAATCGCCATGCCCGATGAGTTCCTGTTTTCGATGCGCCACCGTGTGGGCATCAGCGATCTGAATTACGCCCGACACCTGAACAGCGTAGCCATGGTGCATATCCTGCACGAGGCGCGCCTGCAGTTTCTGGCCAACCTGGGTTTCAACGAGTCCAACATCTTCGGTCTGGGCATGGTGGTCACCGACATGGGGGTGGACTACCGCAGTGAATCCTTCGCCAACGACTGGCTGACCATCGACGTGGGGGTGGGTCGCTTCAACCGCTACGGCTGCAACATCTGTTTCCGCATTACCAATACCGCCCTGGAAAAAGTGGTGTGCAATGCCACTATCGGCGTGGTGTTCTTCGACTTCGACAAGCACAAGATTGCCCTGATCCCGAAAGCCTTCCGCGACCTGCTGGGACAATCGGAGCAGGACCTTGACTAGCCCATCGTGATCATTTTCCGTTATCTCGCGCGGCAGATTTTCCAGGTGATGGCCGCCGTCACGGTGATCATGCTGGTGCTCGCCATGATCACCCGCTTCCTGCAATACCTCGGTCAGGCAGTGGAGGGCGAGATCACCTCCGACATTCTGCTCTTGCTGATGGCCTACCGCCTGCCCGAATTCCTGCTGGTCATCCTGCCGTTCTCCCTGTTCCTTGGCATTCTGCTGGCTTACGGGCGCATGTATGCCGAGAACGAAATGACGGTGCTCAGCGCCTGCGGCATCAGCCACAAGCGCCTGGTGCTGATGACGCTGCTGTGTACCTCGTTTCTGGCGTTCATACTCGGCGCCCTGAGTCTGCAGGTGGCGCCCTGGGGCCTGCGCAACACCGAGCAGCTGATGGAGAGTCAGGACGAGCTGACCGAGCTTGACCTGATCGTGGCCGGCCAGTTTCAGGACTTCGCCGACGGCCTGCGCACCACCTATGCCGAGAGCATCAGCAACGTGGGCGACGACCGCCAGCTGAACAACACCTTCGTGGCCTGGCGCCGGCCCGACAGCGGGGAAGGGGACGTGGGCCTGCGCATCATCGTGGCCGAGAGTGCCCGGCCGGTGATCGACGAGGCCAGTGGGCGGCGCTTCATGCTGCTGGAAAGCGGCTATCTGTACGACGGCGTGCCGGGGCAGGCCGACTATCTGGTGTCGCAATTCACGGAGCAGGCGCTGCTGTTGCCGGAGCCGACACGGATCGAGACGGTGGTGCGCGAGAAATCCCTGCCCACCCGGCAGCTGTTGAATTCCCCCCTGCCGGAGTATCAGGCCGAACTGCAGTGGCGCATCTCCACTATCCTGCTGATCCCCGTGCTGACCTTGATCGCCGTGCCCCTGAGCCGGGTGGCCCCGCGCCAGGGCCGCTTCAGCCGGCTGGTGCCCGCCACGCTGCTGTACGCGGTGTATTACGTGCTGCTGCAGCTGGGCATGAGCATGCTGGCCGAGGGCACCATTCCGCTGGCGCTGGGCCTGTGGTGGGTGCATGCGGTGTTCATTGCGCTGGGGCTGTACCTGCTGTTCGGCCGGCGGGAGGCGCACACATGAGACGCATCGACGCCTATGTCCGCAAGCACGTGGTGCTGGCCATGCTGGTGGTGTTCGCGCTGACCAGCAGTCTGGATTTCATTTTCTCGCTGGCCGACGAGATCGGCAGCAGCACCGACAATTACAGCGCCGGCGAAGCCTTGTGGTTCACCCTGCGCATCATGCCCCGCGCCATTTACGAGATGCTGCCCTTCACCGCCCTGGGCGGAGCGCTGATCGGCCTGGGGGTGCTGGCCTCGCACAACGAACTGGTGGTCATTCAGGCTACGGGGGTGAGCACCTGGCGCATTGTCTGGGCGGTGATGAAGCCCACCCTGGTGGTGATGATTCTGAGTCTGGTGCTGGGGGAATACATCGCGCCGCGTCTTGAGCAGCGCGCCCAGAGCGATCTGGCCATCATCGAGAGCGGCAGCCAGGCCCTGAGTTCTGCGGGCGGCGACTGGCGCAAGATCGGCAACGAATACATTCACATCAACGTGATTCTGCCGGGCGGCACCGAGTTGCAGGGCATCACGCGCTATGTGCTGAACGACCTGCGTCGCCTGGAGCGCACCAGTTTTGCGGTGGCCGGGCGCTACATTGAGGACTCCACGGGCGCGTTCTGGCGCCTGACCGAAGTACGCGAGACGCTCTTCGGCAATGGGGAAGTGTCGGTGACCCAGAGTGCCAGCGAAGACTGGCGCGTGGACTTGTCTCCCGAACTGCTGAGTGTGCTGCTGGTAGACCCGGAGCGGCAGTCGATCTCGGGCCTGTACCGCTTCGCGCAGTATTTCGAGAGCGAGGGCCTGGAGAGCAGCAGTTACTACCTGGCGTTCTGGAAGAAGTTGCTGCAACCGCTGGCCACGGCCTCGCTGGTGCTGCTGGCGATCTCGTTTGTGTTCGGCCCGCTGCGCAGCGCGACGATGGGCTTCCGGGTGTTCGTGGCGATTGCAATGGGTATGGGCTTCACGATTGTGCAGCGCATCATGGGGCCGGCGAGTCTGCTGTATGGGTTCAGTCCGCTGATCGCGGTGCTGTTGCCGGTGCTCTTGTGTGTGCTGATCGGCATCGTGCTGTTGCGGCGGGTGTGACTGTGGGGACACGCCTGACTGTGGGAGCCCCCCCTGCCTGTGGGAGCGAGCCCTGCTCGCGAACTTCCCTGAAGTTTCTGCATCACTCTGTTCTTGAGGATTCTGCCCGGCGGCGGCGCTCCGGCAGCCCGTTCTGCGGCTGACCCG
>CAISYX010000357.1 GCA_903889815.1 uncultured Gammaproteobacteria bacterium | reverse complement strand
GGGTTCATTCCCAGTCGCGCAACAGGGTGCGCATGTCTCTCGTATAGGGAATGCCGTAGTCATGGGACGCCACGATCACGCTGTCCGTCGTGCGGATCAGCTTTGCCGAGACGAAGACATTGCTGTCCCCCACTGCATACGTCCCCACCAGAACAACTTGCGCGTCGTGCTGTGAACTGATGTCACTCACGGCGCGGGAGAGCAGAAACTCCCCTTCTTCCTGGCTGATGTAGACATTGTTGCGCAGCAGCATTTCCTTCACGGAGAAGCCTGCCGCGGTCAGCTGCGACACCAGCTGCTGCGAGGCAACCCGGCCGAATGAGGATGACTGCGTGAGGTCGTCAATACTCGCGAAACTGGCCGCAATGATGTTGGCGCCAGGAGCAATCTCATCGCCAGCCATGCGGATGAGATTGTTTGCGGCCGCACGGTTGGTGCTGATGATTTCGTCCATGCCTGTGTCATAGGCACTGTTCATGCAACCCGTGCCCAGCAGGGCAGTGCTTATCAACAGGCTCGCCAGAAAAGTTCTCTTCATGATCAGTTGCTCCCCGCAGAGACGACGTCGAAAGTACGGCCGGCGCCGCGGTAGTGAGCGATGTTGTCCGGGTCGAAATAGTAAATGCGGGTGCTGGCATGGGCGATCTGCTGCGTGTCCATCACGCGGGTGGTGATGATCACTTCCGTAAGCTCGGCAGAAGTATCCTTGTTGAACTTGTTCCACAGGTCGCCGGCCAGTGCGATGGGAATCAGCACCAGGCCCTGGTCTTCCCAGAACTGGGAGTCATCAATACCCGCTGCCAGTGCGAAGAACGCCGTGAAGGTGCCGGGGCGATGCGGGAGACTCTCGCGGGACGCGTGTTCAACGACCTGCACATCGTATTCGACAGTGAAAAGGGCGCTCTCTCGGCTCAGCATGACGGCCGCACCCTTGTTGACGAGTCCTGTCACCAGCATGTTGTGCCAGGCACTCTGGAACTCGCCGGCATTGCGTGCCGGAGTGCCCAGATAGAGGCTTGGGGTAATTGTACCGTTGCCATCGCCCAGCGCGGCGAGGATCTGCTCGGACTCATGACGGGCCAGCACATCCCAATGGCTGGCTGATTGCACTTTCTGTTGTTCGGCGCCCGGGAACATGGTGGCGCGGGGGTAGGGCAGATGATTGTTGCTGCCGCACGCAAACAATGCAGCAGACAGTGAAAGCAGTACCAGGCCTCTGGCGATCTTCATGGTGAACCTCTGGTTCCTTGTTTTTTGAAGGTTTCCCAAGCCTTTGACGGCTTGGCAATTGGTGGCCAGTGAACTACGTGTCTGGACAATCCGGAATTGTCAGTTGAGCACGCGGTAACCACGTCCGCGCAGACAGTTGTGAACGACCTGATCGCGCTCGCGCATGCCGGACGCTGCGCCCTGCACGCCTCCGCCGACAGCGCCAACGCCAGCGGAACGCACAGCCGTTCTCCGGTTGCCCATGATGCCACCGACAACGCCGCCAACAGCAGCGCCAACTGCAGCGCCCGCGACAGCACGCTCGCCCACGGGTACCTGATCTGCAATGGCCTCGCACTCGGTCAGATCTGCCTGATAGCGGCCCATGTCGACACCCTGCGGGTCGATGATCGGGCCGCTGTACAGAGGGCCGCGCCCGGACTGGCAGGCGACAAGACCCAACGCAAGCACTGGCAGCAACATTCGTTTCAACATGATGGAGACTCCCCGGAGTAATGGTGTGTGTCGCAGGCCGTTTTCAGTGCAGGAAACCAGCCCATCCTCAGGCATCGCTAACGCGCTGCCGCCGGAAAGGTTTACAACGCCCGGGTGCATCCTGTCACTGCGGCAAGTGCTGCAGCACCCACTTCTGCAATTGACCCGCAGGCAGTGCGCCTGAAACCCGACCGATTTCCTTTCCCTTGCTGAAGAGCATGAGCGTTGGGATGCTGCGAATGGCGAAGCGTTGGGCCAGCGCCTGTTCCACTTCGGTATTGACCTTCACCAGGCGCACCCGAGGCTCGAGAGTGGAGGCGGCTGCATCGAAGGTTGGCGCGAACTGCCGGCAGGGGCCACACCATGGGGCCCAGAAATCGACGAGGATCGGCACATCGCCGCCCAGGTGCTGATCGAAACTGCTTTGCGACAAGGGGACAGGGTGTCCGGTGAACAGAGACAGCTTGCACGCGCCGCAGGTCCCTTTTTCCGAAAGCCGGTCAGGCGGCATTCGGTTCTTGCGATGGCAGTGCGGGCAGGTCACGTAAATCTGATCAGACATGGTTGGCTCCCGGAGAGTGGGCGTCACTGAGTGACGTGCCTTGGCGATATCGGGGCACCTCGCCCGGCTTTCAAGTCGCGGCGCGGAGCCGGCAGGATTGCAAACGCGGGCAAATTCGATGATCCTCGCTCATGTCCTCCGCCAGTCTTGCAGACACTCCCGATGACAGAACATTCCCAGCAGCCAGAGACGAGTGTGGCCCGCGGTCGAACCGTTTGGCTGCGCCCCACGCTGCGCTGCTCGCAGAAAGAGGCAGTGGCCTCGGCCACCATGACGGCGACCGGCGACAACTTTTTCAATGCCTTCGCTATCTATCTCAATGCCACGGCTGTGCAGATGGGCTGGCTGATGGCGATACCACAGTTGTTCGGTGCCCTGTTCCAGATTCTCTCCGCATGGCTTGGCAACTATGTGCCGCGCAAACCCATGGTCGTCGTGACTGCCGGCTTTCAGGCGCTGGTAGTGTTTGCGCTTGCGGTGCTGGCCTTGAGTCGCAGTGACAATTCCGTGAACTGGCTGATCGGGCTCTGCGTTCTCTATTTCTCCTGCATCAATTTCATACAGCCCCAATGGCGTGCATGGATGGGCAGCATTGTGCCGCAGCGCCGGCGCGGTGTATTTTTCGCATCGCGCACACGCCTCACAATGATGGCCTCGCTGGCGATTTTCATCAGCGGCGGGGCTCTGCTCAGTCTGAGTGAGCGCCTCGATGTAGTGTGGCTGGGGTTCGCGCTGCTGTTTGCGGCGGCCGGTGCAGGGCGCGTTGTCTCCAGTCGCCTGCTGGCGCAGATGCATGACCCCGACCCGCGGCCTCACCCTTCCGGCCGCAAGGGTTTCTGGCAGAGCATGCTGCAGATGCGGGCGTCGCTCAAGGACAGAACATTCCGGGAATACAGCTTCTTCGTGGCGGGCATGCAGGGCGTGGTAGCGATTTCTGCGCCCTTCTTCGCGGTGTACATGCTGCGTGACCTGCAGTTCACCTATCTGGAATACAGTCTGAATGCGATTGCTTCAATAGTGACGCAATTCCTGACGCTGTCCTTCTGGGGGCGCTTCAGTGATCGCTTCGGCAACCGGCTGGTGATGTTGTTTTCCAGTGTCGTGATTCCCATCGTCCCTTTGCTGTGGCTGTTCTCGCCCGATCACACTTATCTGCTGGTGGTGCAGATGGTGTCCGGATTTGTGTGGAGCGGCTACAGCCTCAGCACCGCGAACTACCTGTATGACATCCGTCCGCACAAGAGCGATTTTGCCGTCTATGCGGCGATGCAGTCTGCACTCAGTGCCGTGGCGGTGTTTGTCGGCGCACTGCTGGGCGGCTTGATTGCCACGGCCGCACCCGTGCTGGCGGACATGATTCCGTTCCTGGACGGTATGCGCAGCCCCCTGTTCATCGTCTTCGTGGCCAGCTTTGCACTGCGGGTGGCAGTGTCGGTCTGGTTCATTCCGCGCGCGGCCGAACCACAGACGCGCAAGCGCCCCCGGGTGCTGCAGATCATTTACCGAGTCTCGCGCTTCAGTGCCATTTCGGGTATCGCGCTGGACTGGCTGAGCGTCACGCGTCGGACGCCGCGCAAGGGGAAGGACATTGGGGAGGATGATGAAGAACCCTGAGGCATATGACTGACGCAGGAGACGGGTTTGTGCAACCGGCTCAGTCTGCCAGCCAGACTTCCCGGGCCCACAGCCACAAAGAATCCCAGCTTGCATTGGTGATGCGCTCATCCCAGAACAAGACGGTCCCGTCCTGACTGATGCAGTAATAGCCACCGTTGGACTCACAGATGGGCAAGAAACGTCGCGGCAGCCCGAGGCTCCAGGCTACCGCCGCCACTTCCGGCAAATAGGTGTGGGAGTTCGGGTCGGTCACCGTTACAGGCTCAAGGCGTCCGCAGACCACATCGCTGACCGTCAGCAGAAAGGCCCGCAGATCGTCAGGCAGTGCCACATACAGCTGTTCTTCAATTTCGACGAGCAAGTCCTCGTCGGGCAGTTCCAGCGGGACCGGAACCGGTTCGTTTCGTTCCCGCAACATGTCGATGACATCATCCATACTACTGGGCAGCTCCTGCGTCCCGTTCCTGCACTCGTGCGCCTGCCAGGATTCCCTGCAGCGCGTAATTGCCTTCATGGCAGGCATATTCATACAACTTGTCCTGCGTTCTCACCATCGGAATCTCGGCGGTCCACGGGCGGCTGAAGGTATCCGGGTCAGTGACCGTGACGCTGTAGTTCATCGTGTCTGGCCCGACACGGGTGAAACGCTCGACGGTATGAAACTGGTCCCCCGAGCCGCGATAGGTCTGCAGCGGGTGAATGTTGCGTGTTTCCACGACCAGCGTCTCACCCTCCCAGCGGCCGATGGAATCCCCCATCCAGGGTGACATCACTGCTGGCAAAGGCTCGGCGTCGATGCGGATGATACGCGCATCGTGCACCATCTCTACCAGTATCATCACATACCCCGGTGACTGCACGATCTGATAATGATTGTTGTACAGAATGGGCAGCATGGGTGGGCCCGAGCTGGAACCGAACGACAACAGGCAACGCTCGGCCAGTGAGCGCGACTCCGGGCCACGAAACGGTTCGCGGGCACGCTCTTCTGCGGCGGCGGCCAGGCGGGCCTGTGCGGCTGGCGTCAGCGCGGGAATGCGGCCATCGGGCGGGTCTACGACCAGGGAGGTGCGCCGCTCGCCGTTGTAAATGGCCACCTTGGTGCCGTCGTCGAACCAGAAGGCGTTGTAGCTGTCCTCAAGATCAATCTGATCTTTGGTGGGAGGCGGGCGGTTCGGGTCACTTGGCAGGTCAGCCTCGGCGGTGGCATCAGCAACGGCAAGTTCCATGGCCGCCTGCTCTTCCTGCGTTAGAAACTGCCTGTCTGCCAGCTCCGGCGGACGCTCCAGCGGCGTGATGGTGTTGTTCGTCCACATGCCCTGCAGGCTGGGATGACCATCGGCCGTGCGGGGTGCGCGGTAGTTGTCAGTCTGGGCAATGCCGGGCGAACTGGCTAAAAGCGCCAGGCTCAGCAGGGTTGGCGAAACACGTGCAGATCGAGCGAGAGCGGAAAGACGGTTCTTCATTATTTTTCTCCGGGTCTTTGCCAGGGGGCGCGGATGAGCACGTCGAGAGTAGCAAAGACTTTGGTGCGCCGGTAGAGGTCGCCGGCAGCAACTTCCAAGCAATACGCTTGTGAAGGGATGCGGGTAGCCAGCACCGCGGGCACCGTTTATCATGCCTGCTCGTGCCCGCTCAGCAGGAACTGACTCCATGAACTATCTTCCTTCCGTCGAAATGCTCGTGCCTCCCGCTGGCGAACCGGCATCCAGTATCATCTGGCTGCACGGTCTGGGTGCCGATGGTCATGACTTCGCCGGCATCGTGCCCGAGCTGCGACTGCCCGCCGATCTGCCCGTGCGCTTCGTGTTTCCCCATGCCCCGTCGATTCCCGTCACGATCAACAACGGTTACGTGATGCCAGCCTGGTACGACATTCTTGAAATGAGCATCGACCGCCGTGTAGACGTGGCGCAGCTGACGCGCTCGGCAGAAGAGGTGCACGCGCTGGTTGAGCGTGAAGTGGCGCGTGGCATCGACAGCCGTCGCATCATTCTGGCGGGGTTCTCACAGGGCGGGGCGGTGATCCTGCATGCGGCGCTTACCTGCAAGAGGCCGTTGGGGGGCGCCTTGTCGTTGTCGAGCTATTTCCCTACGGCTGACCTGCTGGCACAGGCGCCGGAAAATGCAGCGCTGCCGGTGATGATCTGCCACGGCAGTTATGACCAGGTGGTGCCCGATGCGCTGGGTCGCAAGGCCGACGCCGCGCTCAAGACATTGGGACACCCGACAGTCTGGCACAGCTATCCAATGGAGCACTCCCTGTGCCTGGAAGAAGTGCGAGATATCTCAGCCTGGTTTCAGAAGATTCTGGCCTGAATCAGCTTGTCTCAAGACCGATACCGCGGGCCATAAGAAATGCCAGCACGGGAATGACGGCCAGCAGAATGAGCTCTGCACGCAGAACCCGGATGACGCTGGCAGGCACTGCGATGGTCTCGTCCGCGCTCTTGCGCTGGCGCAGCAGAAACACCGTGGGATAGATCGACAGCAGCGCCACCAGCACGAACAGCGTCAGCTTGGCATGGAACACGGGATTGCCTGTATAGAATTCCGCCGGTTTCGCCCCCGCCAGCCACAGACCCAGGCCACAGGCCAGGACCACGCCCGCACTGATGCCATAGGCGGCATCCACCTTCAGGAGATTGCGCAGGTCCTCGCGACTGATCTGCCGGGCGACCGCCATGTTCTCGATGATCAAGGAACCCGCCAGCACGAGGACGGCGAACAGGTGCACATAGCGGACAAGCACATCCATGGCGAACCTCGCGGTTGTGTCAGCGTAGAGTGAACGGAACGTTGTGACGGGTCAGAATTTCAGCCAGACGCCCGCTGCGCAGAGCCCCTGACATGTCGGTATAGCCTCCGATGGCCTCGGTGCCGATGAACAGTTGCGGCAGCGTGTTGCTGTGCGTCAGTCCTTCCAGACGCGCACGCACGGAGCGGTTCAGCCCAGGCTCCATAAACACGCCACGATCCAGCTCGTAAATGGTGCAGGTAATCTGCAAATGTTCCAGCATCTGCTTGGCCGAGCGGCAGAAAGAGCACCAGCTGAGGGAGAACAGCACGACTGGCCGGGCCGGATCGGCGATCACGGCATCGACAGAAAAAGATTGCGAGGGAGTAAGGTCAGACATGAAAGCACCTGATAAATGACTTGCCTGCGATTGTGGCACAAGGCTCGGGCATATTCCCGCGCTTCAACGCATTGCGTGCCTTTCCAGTGCGATGTCCTGTGCTAAAGTGCCGCCTCGAACGACTTCATCCACAATAGATACCGGAGTACACCATGATCGGCTACGTAACACTGGGCACCAATGACCTGGCGCGGGCCGGCGCATTCTACGATGCGCTGCTTGCAGAACTGAACGCCAAACGCGTAATGGACATGGAGGGCTTCATCGCCTGGGGCAACAGCCCGACGGGTGCGATGCTTTCGGTGATCCGTCCTTATGACAAGAACGCAGCCAGCGGCGGCAACGGCACGATGGTGGCACTGGTCGCCGACAGCCGTGAAACTGTGGACCGTGTCTACAAGAAGGCCATCGAGCTGGGAGCGAAGGACGAAGGACCTGCCGGCCCGCGCAGCGAAAGCTACTACGCCGGTTACTTCCGTGACCTGGACGGCAACAAGCTGAATGTGTTCTACAGTGCTGCCTGAGACTGCTGCAATTCATTGATGATGCTGCGATCTCCCAGGCTTGCCCCGTCTGACTCTCAGAGCCCGCTGGTCTTGGCACACGGGCTTTTGCTTGCTGATTCCTGAAATTGACAAAGCGGTGAGAGAATCCCCCGCGGGCGTCGAGCGCTGCTGCTGGACAGTGCTCTGAGCGGTGGTAGCATCTACACCAAACTGTCACACACTGATGCCATCGGAGGAATCCATGTTCACTGAATCGAAGGGGCGCCTTGGCGCCGCACTCGCCACATTGGCCCTTGCGCTCTCCGCCAGTGCGCTGGAGGCTGCCGAGCGCGTGGGTGATTTCGCCCTGTTGGACCAGCAGGGCAAATTCCACCACATGAGTTGGTATGACGACCACAAGGCCATCGCCTTTCTGGTGCAGGTCAATGGCAGCCAGCAGACAGCGCAGGCCGTCGCCGACTATGGTCGTCTGCAGGCCGCTTTCGATGCCCAGGGCATTGAGTTCATGATGATCAATCCACTGGGAGAGTCTCGCGAAGCGGTTCAGCAGCAGGTCGCAAGCCTCGGCGTCACGGTTCCCGTGCTGATTGACGACGCCCAGGTGATCGCCGAGGCCATGGGTATCGACAAGAGCGGTGAGACCTTCCTTTACGATCCGCGCAGTTTCGAAGTGATTTTCCGCGGTCCGGTGACAGCGCTGGAAGGCGCACTTGCCGAGGTGGTCGCTGGCAGCGCGGTGAGTTCACCAGTCGTGGCGATGGCGGGGGCGGATGTCAGCTACCCTGCCATGGCACAGCGCATGGCCGCTGGCATTTCCTACACGCAGGATATCGCGCCGATCATCGCCGAGAACTGCGCCACTTGTCATCGCGAGGGTGGCATCGCTCCCTTTGCCATGAACAGCCATGCGATGGTGCAGGGTTGGTCGCCCATGATTCGCGAAGTGCTGATGACCAAGCGCATGCCGCCCGGTCAGCTTGATCCGCACGTGGGCGACTTCAGCAATGATTACGTTCTTGACGTCGCCGATCAGCAGAAACTGGTGCAATGGATCGAAGCCGGCGCGCAGAACGATGGCGGCGCTGACCCCCTGGCCGCACTGGTCTGGCCCGAGAGCAAGTGGGCGTTTGGCGAGCCTGACCTGATCGTGAAGGTGCCGCCGCAGACCATTCCAGCCACTGGCGTCCTCGACTACATTACCGTAATGGTGCCCTTTGAAGGCCTGGACCGAGATCGCTGGGTGCGTGCCAGCCAGTACATGCCGGGCGACCGCACCGTCCTGCACCACACCTTGAACTCAGTCATTGCCCCGGGCGAGCGGCCGCGCAATTTCCTGGCCGCGTCAGATCCGAACGTGGCGCACATCACGCCCTACATTCCGGGAGCAGAGCCGCATGTGGAAGATCCCAACACGGGTGGGCTGCTCAAGGTCGGCTCCATGCTGGGCCTGCAGCTGCACTACACCACCACCGGGCGCGAGACCGTGGATGCCAGCGAGATCGGCATCTGGTTCTATCCGGATGATCAGGTTCCTGAAGAGCGGCAGTCCGGCGCCTGTGCCTGCATCTTCCCCGGTGGCTGGACGAACATTCCGCCCTACGCGCCGCATTTCGAGCAGCAGCAGAGCATTACCATCGAGCAAGATGCCTATCTGCAGAGTTTCCTGCCGCACATGCATTTCCGGGGCAAGAGCATGAAGTTTGCCGCCCACTACCCGGATGGCAAGGTAGAGGAGCTGATCAACATCGCTCACTACAACTACAACTGGCAGATCGACTACAAGCTGGCGGAGCCGAAGTTCGTGCCCGCCGGTACCAAGATCGTGGCGACGGGCGCGTATGACAACTCGACGCAGAACAATGCCAACCCTGATCCCGCCCGCTCCGTCCCATGGGGGGACCAGAGCTGGGATGAGATGTTTTTCGGAGCGGTGCGCTGGAAAAACGTCGATCAGAGCATGTTTGTGAGCACAGCGCCGTAGGGCCTGACGCGCCCTGGCACTTGCAGCTGGGGGCAGCACGTCAATAAAAAGGGGGAAGCGGCTGAACGCCACTTCCCCCTTTGTTGTTGCGGTGTCGGGAATTACTGACCGGCCTTGATGACCGGTGTGCGCAGAACAGGCACGCCTTCCACTTCCACTTCGTACACGTCACCGTGGTTCAGCTGCTGGGTGACGTTCATGGTGCCGGACCACACCAGGTCGCCCGGTTCCAGAACGAAGTAACGGGAGATGTAGCTGACCATGTAGTCGAAGTTGAAAATCATGTCAGAGGTGTTTTCACCCTGACGGACTTCGCCATTCAGTCGGCCTTCGATCTGCACATTGTTCGGGTCCAGGCCTGTGACCAGAGTCGGTCCAACGGCGTTGAACGTCTTGCTGCCCTTGGCGCGTGTCCACTGCAGGTCGGCTCCCTGCCAGTCGCGGGCGCTGCCGTCATTGCCGGCGGTAAGCCCGAAAATGTAGTCAGAAGCATCTTCCACGGAAACATTGTCCGCACGCTTGCCAATGACGACGACTGCTTCCGCTTCGTAATGGAAATTGTTGGAGTCCACGGGGATGATCATGTTCTCTTCCGGTCCGATGATGGAGCTGGCAGGAACGATGAACAGGCCTGGGTACTCGGCGGGCTCACCAGTGAGGTGGCTGCGGAAGTTCAGTGCGGTCATGACCACCAGTTCAGGATCAACGGGCGCCTTGAGAGCGACAGCGGACTGCGCAACCGTAGTGCCGGTGCGTGTGCCGCCGAGGTAGGGAGCATCGCTGAGCTGGTGAATGGTCGAGTCGACCAGTTCGCCCCAGGACACGGTGCCATTCTGTTCGTAACGGACAAACTCCGCTGCCTGGGCGGAACCCGCCAATGCACCGGAAACCATCAAGCCTGCAACAATCTTGTTCAATGAATGCTTCACGCAAACACCTCCTCTGGGTGGGTTGGAGCTTTGCCAGTCCGGACATTGCCCTGCAATGTGAAGAAACGAATCTGGTCAGCCTTTCGTGCAGCTCCGGGTCCGGACCTGCACGCAGGAGAGGCGGAGCAACAGCGCGGGCTATCCTGAACCTGTTGCCAGCACTAATCAAGCCAGCTGACGCAAGCCAGCGCAGTTCCAACGATTTGTGTTTGTCGGCATTACGCATATCATCACACCAGGCTTCTGGTATTCCCGATCATTCCTCTCACAATAACAACACAGGGGTATTTCAATGCGTGTCTGCACATCTGGTGTTTCCATCCAGCTTCATCGACTCGTGCGCCTGACAGCGTACTGCATGGCCTTGGCGATCTCACTCCCCGCACTGGGTGCAGACGGCGCACCGGCCTCCAGCCTGGCCCGCACCGAGCCCGAAGCCGTTGGCATGTCTTCTGCGCGATTCGGGCTGCTCGATACCATGTTGCGCCAGCATGTGGACGATGGGCGAGTGGCCGGGCTGGTCGCAGGAGTGGCACGGCATGGCAAGATCGTGTACCTCGAAAGCATGGGCTGGCAGGACATCGAAGCGGGACAGGCCATGCGGGAAGATTCCATTTTCCAGATCCGGTCCCTGAGCAAGTCCATCACCTCGCTGGCCGTCATGCAGCTGGTGGAGCAGGGTCGCCTCGCACTGGAAGATCCCGTGGCCCGCTACATCCCGAGTTTCGCGGACATGCAGGTGTTTGTGAATCCTGATGATCCCGACAACAGTCTGCTGCGACCGCCTGCCAGGGAAATCACCATCCGCGACCTGCTGCTCAACATCGGTGGGCTGAGTCATCGCGACCGGGCCTTGTACCAGAGCCGTGCGGTGCGCTCCCGTGCCGACACACTGGCGCAGTTCGTGGAGAAGGTGGCGGATGTGCCCTTGGTGGGCGACCCCGGCAGCGTGTGGGTCTACAGCGAGTCCACCACGGTGCTCGGGCGTGTCATCGAGATTGTCACAGGACAGCCCTTCGACGTTTACCTGCAGGACCACGTCCTGCGTCCGCTGCGCATGACGGATACGGCGTTCTTTGTTCCGCCGGAGAAAGTTGATCGCCTGGCACGCACCTACCAGGTGCCGCGCGAAGGCGGCCCGCTTCGCAAGCAGCCTGAGATGGAAGTGCCGATAACACAGGACCCACCGCTCAAGGAGGGCTCTGCCGGGCTGGTGAGCACGGTGCCAGACTATCTGCGTCTGCTGCAGATGTTCCTCGAAGGAGGTGCTCTTGACGGTGAACGCCTCCTGTCGCAGGAAGGCATCGCAGAGATGACCCGAAATCACGTCCCTGCGGCACTCCTGCCCATTGGCATGTCACCGCAAAGCCGCATCCTGGATCGTGGCTGGGGCTATGGCTACATGGTGGTCATCGACGCAGCGAAAAGCCCTTTCAGCGTGAACAATGGTGAGTTTGGCTGGACCGGTTCGCTGGGCACCTCTGCCTGGGCTGATCCGGAGACCGGCACGGTGGCCGTCCTCATGATGCAGATCGAGCCTGCGGGCGCCTATTCCCTGGCAGACAAGTTCAAGGCCATCGTTGCCCAGACACTTACCGACTGACACGCAGCATGGTCTGCGGGAGAGCAAGGCATGAGTACTGTCGCGCCTGCAGACGAGGACGCTCTGATCCACGTCAGCGCCATGGTCTGCCGCCTGAGCAGCCGGCGTACGCTGCGAGTACCCGGGTTCACGCTGCGGCGGGGAGAGCACTGGTGCCTGTTCGGCGGCAATGGCGCGGGTAAATCAGTGTTGGCGCAGCTGCTGTGCGGCCAGCTGCGGCAAGGGGCAGATCACGTGCATTACCTGTCTGGCTTCGACCCGCGCAAGGATGTTCTGTTTGTCTCCTTCGAAGAACAACAGTCGCTGGCTTCTCTGGACAACCGCCATGACATCAGTGAATACAGTGATGCAGCCCTCGACCAGGGGACAACGGTACGTGCGTTGATCAGTGCCGGGCATACCGGCTCGGCCGCGGAGGAAGATCGACTGCAGGCATTGCTCACCGCGCTCGATCTGCTGCCACTGCAGGATCGCGGCATTCGTTATCTGTCCTCCGGACAGACGCGCAAGGCCTTGCTGGCCCGCGCTCTCTACCAGCGGCCCCGCTTGCTGGTGCTGGACGAACCTCTCGAAAGTATCGACCTCGATTACCGCACGCGACTCCAGCAGGTGCTCTCCAGCAGCCTGCTGCTGGATACCAGTACTCTGTTGCTCTGTCGCCGCGAGCGCGACATCCTGCCCGGCATCACCCATATGGCCTTGCTGGAGCAACTGAGCGTGGTGGCTCAGGGGTCGCTCGCCAGTGTTCTCGGTGGTACTGATTTTGAACGACTTGTGCGCAAACCAGTGCTGATTCCCCGGCAGCTCCCGCCGCCATTGTTGCATTGGCGCGCCCAGCCGCCCGCGGGAGTTCCGCTGCTCGCGTTGCGCAATGTTACTGCCGGCTACAACGGCAAGGTGGTTCTGGAAAATCTGACATGGTCCGTGCGCGCCGGGCAGCACACGCTGATCAGCGGCCCCAATGGCTGCGGCAAGTCGACATTGCTCAGCCTGATCAGCGGCGAGAATCACAAGGCCTATGGCCAGGATGTGTCCGTGTTTGGTCGCCGACGCGGCACCGGCGAAACAGTGTGGGAGGTCAAGGCGCACTTCGGCGTCGTGTCCAATGAATTGCACAATCGTTACGGCAAGGGCTGGCGTGTGCTGGATGTGGTGGTATCAGGCTTCTTCGACTCGGTCGGACTTTACGATGACAGCGGCGCGAGTGAGCACAATGCTGCTCGTGACTGGCTGGAGACATTCGCCATAGCCTCGCTGGCTGGCGACTATTATCACGAACTGTCCTTTGGTGAACAGCGTCTGGTGCTGCTGGCCCGCGCAATGGTCAAGCACCCGGCGCTCTTGATTCTGGACGAGCCCTGCGTGGGGCTGGATGATCACGCCCGTGCGCTCATCCTCGGCATTGTTGACCGCATTGCAGCGACGACGCAGACACAGATTCTGTTTGTGAGTCACCTGCAGGACGAAGCGCCACAGTGCATCAATCAATGGCTGCGCTTCGGACCGCGGGGCGTTGAGATTGAACAGCGCGAATGAGGGTCAGCTTGCGGCGCTGGCGCAGCGTCAGCCCTGCAATATCCTCTGATAGAACAACTCAAACATGTTTTGCTGCAAGACAATTCCGCCTGGCAGCATGCCCAGCACGAACAGCCATAGTGCGCGGTGCCGCGAGGGATCCTCCATAACGCCCAGAGCCAGGTGCAGAATGGCAAACGTCAGCGCCAGGCTCAGCGCATCCGAGTATCCTGCCAGCAGCCAGATGCTGACGGGGTAAAGTGCGAAGACCAGCAGCAGAAAGACGACCCAGAGAGCGTCCAGGCGCAGACGCCGGGCAATCATTAGCAGAAAACCGACCGCGGCAATCCAGGCAAGGTTGGCGACCAGCACGAGTGCTGCAGGCCATGAGAGATCAAACAGCGCATGCGTCATGCGGGAGATGAAAGGGTATAGCGGCGGATACGCAACGTTGTTGGTCTCCCACGTGCGCGCGGGGTCTCTCATATCCAGTTCAAAGCGATAGCCATGCTGGGCAATGGAGCGGAATATCTCTGAGTCCCACAGGTAAAAATAGTCTGTGAGCGACCGGTCCAGCGTCTCTGGCAGGAAGTTGAGGGCGAAAGCGCCAATGGTAGACCTGATCCCGCGCGTCGCGGTCAGGCCCTGACCTGTATTCCCGCTTCCAGAAACGCCGCCCTCAGTGTCTGCGCGAACAGCAGCGCCTCGGGAGTGTCGCCATGCAGGCACAAGGTATCGGCCTGCACCGGCACCCTGCTGCCATCCACCGCGGTGACGAAACCATTGGTGATGATCTCCAGTGATTGCGCCAGCGCCATCTGTGGATCGTGAATCAGTGCCCGCTCGTCAGCGCGGGGCAGCAGGGTCCCTGCACTGGTATAGCGGCGGTCTGCGAAGGCCTCGGCAATGAAACCCATGCCGACCTGTCGAGCGGCATGGTACAGCTCGCCGCCGGCCAGTCCTACCAAAGCCAGGCTGGGGTCGAACTCCTGCACAATCAACACGAAGTCCTCTGCCAGCTGCGGGTCGTCGGCCGCCTGGTTGTAAAGTGCGCCGTGGGGCTTCACGTGGGCAAGCCTGGTGCCCTGCGCCCTGACCAGCGCGTCGAGGGCCCCCAGCTGGTAGAGCAGGTGATTGCGCAGCTTCGGGAATGGCAGGTGCATGGGGGCGCGGCCAGCGTGCTCCCGGTCCGGAAACGAGGGGTGGGCACCAATGCGCACTCCGTGCAGCAGCGCCTGCCGGATCGCTGCTGCGAGAGAGTCAGGATCACCGGCGTGCACGCCGCAGCTGATGTTGACGGAGCTGACAAGTGCCAGCAGAGCCCGGTCGTGGGGAGCGCCTTCGCCCAGATCGGCATTCAGATCGATGTGCATGTAAATGTCCTGCTTGGGGAGCTGCTCCGGAGCATAGTCCATCCCGTGGGGGCGGGCTACAGGAAAAAAGCGCATTTTTTTCACCAGAAACAAGGGGATGGGGCTAGGCATCCGGGGGGGGAGACGGGTTCTAATACCGGCGGCAGATGTTACGTTGTTCCGAAATGCAGAGGTGTGGATGTTCAAGTCGCAAGCAATAAGATATCTGGCTACGCTTCTGGCGGTCGGTTGCCTGGGCCAGACGCCGCTGTTGTCAGCGCAGGTGTTTCCAAGTGTGAGTATCCCCTCGGAGCTGCAAGGGCGCTATTCTCTGGATGTAACCGCTGCAACACCGCTGTCGCCGCTGCAGCCTGCAAACCCCAGGGTAGTTCCATACGACATACAGCTCTATGTCACAGCCATCGGAGACATGTGCATCAAGCGCAGCAACTCCGAGACTGTTGATCTGATCGCAAGCAGTCCTGAATTGCGAGGCGGGCCCTTCGGTAAAGTCCACTGGGACATCCCGTCGCTGGATCTTGTCTTTGCTTTGGACATCAATAACATCGCCTTCTCCGGGTTCGACGTGCTGTCGACAGCGGGCAGCTTGTATGCCCGACTGACCGGACCCGGGCCAATTCCCGACACTGGCTCGTGTGGAGATCTGCCACTTCCCAATGTCAATATCCTGTTCAGTGACGCCGAACAGGCGTTTCCCGCGCTGTTTCCTCCCAGCGCGCTGACCTTCAATCAGATTGGCAACGGTTTCGACGTGTTCAGATACTACCCGTCGACTGAAATCTATCTTGCTGTGCGTGGAGACGAAGTCTTCGCCAGAGGAGGATTGTATGGGGAGGCGTTCGTCCCGACGGGCTCCTTTAAAGACCTGACAGAAGTTACGCTTCAGCAAGCGGCGCAACAGGGCGGGACGCCGAGCATCAACAGACTGCGGCGCCCGGACGCTTCCGGAACCTACGATTTCTACCGTGGTACTTTCGCCCTCACGCTGGAGCTGCCCCAGCCCTTCTCGCCGCTGCCAAGCGGTACTGCATTGACTTTCGTGTTGTCCAGCACGGGACAACTCTGTGTCGGCGAGCTCAATCTGGCGTTTCCGCGTATCAGTGGCACCAACGCCATCTGGAGCAATGCCAATGGCGACATCCAGTATGTGCTTGATCTGACGCGCGATGATGACCCTGCCGATTTCGACGAAAACTTCCCGACAGGACAGTTCTTCATGGAGTCGGCCGCAGGTGTGCGTTTCGGAGAGTTCGCCGGGGACAAGACCTCTCTGTCCACTGAATGCGCCGACGCGGCGGGTACTGACCCGGATACAACCAGGATCAACCAATTGTTCGGGCTTGCCGAAGCGCAATATTCCTCGGTATTTCCGAGCGGCCCCCAAACGTACAACCTGCGCGCCGACGGCTACACCTATCGTTACTATTTCAACACCCAGGTGTTTCTGGCCGTCAGGAATGGTGTCGTTTACCTGAACGGCGGACAGTTTGGAACGAACGAGGAGCCCGTCCCCTACGGCAGCCTCACAGAAGTGCTCAGTCGGCTGAATGACACGACGATTCCGGCTATTGTGCCAAGCTCAGCATTTGGCACTTACGCGATGATCTTCGGAAGCGCCACGACATTTTCACCCTTTGCCGATGGCACAACCGCGACAGTGGTTCT
>CAISYX010000356.1 GCA_903889815.1 uncultured Gammaproteobacteria bacterium | reverse complement strand
GTCCGCCCCGACTGCCAAGCACAACAAAAATACCCAGCCCCCTGCACCCACCCCCTACCGGTTTGCGTCCCACGCAGAGAAGGTATTGCCACTGCGCGCCAGCCTCTCCAGCAAGGGCGCCGGCTTCCAGTGCTCTTCGCCCAGCTCCCTGCCAAAGCGCACGATGGTGTCGTACACGGTCTTCAGTCCCACCTCGTCCGCGTAGAACATCGGCCCGCCCTTCGCGCTCGGGAACGCATAGCCGTACACATACACGATGTCGATGTCGCCCGGGCGCTGCGCGATGCCTTCTTCCAGAATCAGCGCACCCTCGTTGATCAGCGGATAGAACAGCCGCGCGACGATCTCGTCCTGGCTGATCTCGCGGCGCACGATGCCCAGCTTGTCAGCGTGGGCGCGGATCAGCGCATCCACCTCGGGGTCACTTTGGCGGGCGCGGGTCTGCGGGTCGTAACGGTAATAGCCCGCACCGGATTTCTGGCCCAGTCGTCCCAATTCCACCAGTGCCGAGCTCACACAATCGGTGGCCGGATCAATCACTTCGCCCGCCGCTTCGCGTGCCTGACGTGCCTTGTAGCCGATGTCCAAGCCGGCCAGATCGCTCATCGCCAGAGGGCCCATGGCCATGCCGAAGGCCTCGGCGGCGGCGTCCACCTGGGCAGGACTCGCGCCGTCCAGCAGCAGCATGTGCGCCTGACGCCCGTAGCCCGCCAGCATGCGGTTGCCGATAAAGCCATAGCACACGCGTGAGAGCGCACAGACCTTGCCGATCCTGCGGCCCACCTGCATGGCCGTGGCCAGCACGTCGTTCGCGGTCTTTTCGCCGCGCACCACTTCCAGCAGTTTCATCACATTGGCCGGACTGAAGAAGTGCATGCCCAGCACGTCCTGGGGCCGGCTGGTCACTGCAGCGATGTCGTCGATGTTCTGGTACGACGTGTTCGAGGCCAGGATAGCGCCGCGCTTGCACACTGCGTCCAGCTTGCGGAACACCTCTTTCTTCACGTCGGGGTTTTCGAACACGGCCTCGATCACCAGGTCCATGTCGGCAAGGTCCTCATAAGCCGTGCTGCCGGTGATCAGTTGCAGGCGCTGCTGCATCTCGGCCTCGCTCATCTTGCCTTTCTGCACGGTGATCGCGTAATTCTTGCGGATGATGCCCAGGCCCCGTTCCAGTGCCTCCTGACCGATCTCCAGCAGCGTGACCGGCACGCCCACATTGGCGAAACACATGGCGATGCCGCCTCCCATGGTGCCGCCGCCGATGATGGCGACGCGCCGGATGTCCCGCACCGGCGTGTCGGCCGGCAGGTCCTTGATCTTTGCAGCCTCGCGCTCGGCAAAGAAAATGTGCCGCATGGCACGGGACTCGGAAGAGTTCAGCAGTTCCATGAACAGGTCGCGCTCGCGAATCAGGCCTTGGTCCATCGGCATGTTCACGGCGGCTTCCACGGCACTCACGATGCGGTCCGGCGCAATTTGCCCGCGGGCGCGTTCGGCCAGTTTGCGCCGGTAATTGTCGAAGAAGCCGGGCTCCAGCGAGCTGGCATTGAGGGTGATGTCACGCACGCGCTTGAGCTGGGCGCCAGAGTCCACCAGGTCGCGGGCATAGGCGATGGCGCTCTCGCGCAGATTCTCGTGCGGCAGCACTTCGTCGATAAGGTTCAGATCGGCCGCCTCGGCGGCGCTCAGGGGATTGCCACTGGTGATAATCTCCAGCGCGGCCTTCACACCGGCCAGACGCGGCACACGCTGCGTGCCGCCGGCCCCGGGCAGCAGGCCCAGCTTTACTTCCGGAAGGCCCACTTTGGCGGAGGGAACGGCGCAGCGGTAATGACATGCCAGCGCGGTCTCGAAACCGCCACCGAGGGCAGTACCGTGAATGGCCGCGACTACAAGCTTGCGGGAGTTCTCCAGGGCGGACAGTACCTCTGGCAGGAACGGTGCCACAGGCGGCTTGCCGAACTCGGTGATGTCGGCGCCGGCGATGAACGTGCGGCCGGCGCATAGCAGCACCAGAGCCTCGCTGGCATCCTTCTGGGCAGCAGTGATGACCTCAAGCAGGCCCAGCCGCAGTGCCTGGGACAGCGCATTCACCGGCGGATTATTGACTGTGATGACACCGATGGTGTCGATGAGTTCGTAAGTAACCCCGCTGGACATTAGTGCCCCCCTTTTCACGCGTGTAATTGTTGTGATGCGTGTTTTAACCGAGTCGCTCAATAATCACGGCCACTCCCTGACCGGTGCCGATACACAGACTCACCAGCGCGAAATTACCGCCCATGCGTTCCAGCTCCCGCAGCGCGGTCAGCACCAGCCTTGTGCCCGAGGCCCCCAGAGGGTGCCCCACGGCAATGGCGCCACCATTGGGATTGACCCGAGGGTCGGCAAAGTCGAGGCCCAGCTGGCGCAGACAGCCCAGCACCTGCGCGGCAAAGGCCTCGTTGATCTCGATGACATCCATGTCGCCCAGCGTCAGGCCGGCCCGAGCCAGCACCTTGCGGGCAGCAAACACCGGGCCCAGGCCCATCAGACGAGGCTCCACGCCTGCAATGGCGCCAGCCACAAGACGAGCCCGTGGCCGCACGCCCCGGGCCTCGCCGATGCTGCGATTGCCGATAATCAGCGCGGCCGCACCATCATTGATGCCCGAGGCATTGCCGGCCGTCACGACGCCCCCCTCGAACAGCGGCGGGAGTCGCTCCAGCGCCTGCAATGTGGAGTCGGGCCGCGGATGCTCGTCTTCGCTCACGATCAGCGGCGCCTGTTTGCGGCCCTGAGATACTTCGGTAGGGATGATCTCGCCCTGAAAGAACCCGGCGACGCGCGCCAGTTCATAGCGGGCCTGGGAAAGAGCCGCGAAAGCATCGCTGTCGACGCGGGAGATATCCAGCTCACGGGCGATGTTGTCGGCGGACTGCGCCATGGTGTCATTGCCGAAGGCGGCGGCGAAGCGCGGGTTCGTGAAGCGGGCGCCGAGGGTGCTGTCAGCCAGCTGCTGGCCGCGGTCATAGGCGACAGTGGCTTTCGAAAGAATCAGCGGGGCACGGCTCATAGACTCCACGCCACCCGCGATGAACAGACCGCCTTCGCGGCTCTTGACGCCTCGGGCAGCGTCCAGCACGGCCGCCAGACCCGAGCCGCACAGCCGGTTGACCGTCAGGCCTCCGACACTGGCGGGCAGGCCAGCCAGCAGTGCAGCGAAGCGGCCCACATTGCGGCAGTCTTCGCCGGCCTGGTTGGTATTGCCGATGATGACGTCTTCATAGGCCGCGCCGGGAAAGGCGTTGCGGGCCACGAGCGTCTTGAGAACATGGGCAAGGAGGTCATCGGGGCGCAGGGCGGCCAGCGCACCTCCATGACGACCGAAGGCGCTGCGTGCGCCGTCATACACATAGGCGTCCAGAATTTCAGTCATGATGGAGATTCTCACTCCGGGGGCGACAGGGGCGCCATGGTAGCACAGGCCCTCAAGGAGGAGGAATTCGCCTGGCGCTGCTCGCAATATTGCGCAACAGATTGACAATTAAAGAGTTTTACATTTTTAGCGACCAGGTATTGCTGGACCAGCGGGTGGATACCAACACTGACTCACCTCACGCCGCACTTTCAGATAAGATCAGCAGCGATCCCATCAGTCGAGCTGTCCTGTGCCCTCCCACGAATTCCGCGTCATCAGCCTCAACATCCACAAAGGCTTCGCCCTGGGCCCCAAGCGCCTTGTGCTGAGCAAGATTCGTGAGTGCCTGCGCGAGAGCGGCGCCAGCATCGTGTTTCTGCAGGAAGTGATCGGCGCCAATGCCCGGCACCAGAAGAACGTGCGGGCCTGGCCTTCGCAGACGCAGCTGGAATACCTGGCCGACACGGTGTGGACGCACCATGCCTATGGCAAGAACGCCATCTACCAGCACGGGCATCATGGCAACGCCATACTCAGCGAGCTGCCCTTCGTGCGCTGGGACAACATCGACGCCTCCATCCTGAGTTTCTCGCAGCGCGGCTTCCTGCACGGCACCATTGAGGGCGGCCTGCATCTGATCTGTGTGCATCTGGGGCTGTTCGAGCGCGAGCGGCAGCTGCAGATAGCGCACCTGATTGAACACATCACCCGCACGATCGGGCCGCACGAGCCACTGATCCTGGCGGGCGACTTCAATGACTGGCGCCTGCAGGGGCACCGTCGCCTGGTAGACGCGCTGGGCGTGGAAGAAGTGCACGAAGCCATCATGGGCAAGCCCGCGCGCACCTATCCCGCCTTTCTGCCCCTGCTGGCCATGGACCGCATCTATGTGCGCGGCCTGCGCATCGGCCACTGCCGCAGCATCGCCGGCGAGCACTGGCGCAATTTTTCCGACCACCGGGCGCTGGTGACAGACCTGCTGCTGGAATTCACCCCAGTGGCGCCGCAGACCACTGCGCTCACGGAGCGGGCCTCATGAACACGACCACGGCCCTGCTCTGGATTGCGCCACCTGTCCTGCTGGTCATCTCGCTGCTGGCGTCGGCCCATGCCCTGCTCAACAAGCGCGACTCCCGCGCGGCCTTCGGCTGGATTGCCGTGTGCATGAGCCTGCCCTTGGGGGGGCCGATCCTCTATCTGATCTTCGGCATCAACCGCGTGAACGCCACGGCGCGCCGCCACTACGTCACCAAGCTGCCCAAGGACGCGGCGGGCACGGTGCCAACGCCCACGGGCACCAGGTACCGGCCGCTGTCGCTGGTGGGTGAGAACGTGGTGGGCAAGGGCCTGACCAGCTGCGACGAGGTGCTGGTTCTGGAGAACGGCGAGGCGCTCTACCCGGCCATGCTGGAGGCCATCGGGCAGGCGCAGCACAAGGTGCTGCTGTGTACGTATCTGTTCGACAAGGACGCCACCGGGGCGCTGTTCATCGACGCCCTGTGCGCTGCCCGCGACCGGGGAGTGGAAGTGAAGATCATCATCGACGGCATGGGCGAGTGGCTGAGCGCCGGTCGCATCGGCCCGGTGCTGAAGAAGTGCGGCCTGGAGTTCACGCGCTTCAACCCTGTGACGCTGTACCCGCCGGCCCTGAACCTCAACCTGCGCAGCCACCGCAAGCTGCTGATCATCGACAACGACTTTGCCTTCACCGGCGGGTCCAACATCGGTGACCGCCACCTGGCGGGGCGCAGCGACAGCCCTCACCGCGTGCTGGACATCCACTTCCGCCTGCGCGGGCGCATCGTTGATGAACTGGAATGGGCCTTCCGCCGCGACTGGCATTACTGCAGGGAGACCCGCGATCTGCGTCCGTTCACCCACACCAACCCGCCGCGGCCCGACGCTGCGGTGTGGAGCCGTCTGGTGCTGGACGGGCCCAACAAGGCGCTGGACCGTCTCAATGACCTGATGATCGGGGTGATCAGCGCGGCGCAGCAGCGGGTGTGGATCATGACGCCCTACTTCCTGCCGCAACTTGACCTGATCGGCGCCCTGATCGGCGCCCGTCTGCGCGGGGTGGACGTACAGATACTGCTGCCCGGCGAGAACAACATCAAACCGGCGCACTGGGCCTCGCGCAATATCCTGCGGCAGGTGCTGGCGAACAACATCCCCATCCATTACCAGCCGCCGCCCTTCATCCACAGCAAGCTGCTGCTGATCGACTCGCAGTACTCGCTGATCGGCTCGGCCAACATGGACCCGCGGAGTCTGCGCCTGAACTACGAACTGGGGGTGGAGCTGTTCAGTGTCCCGGTAAATGCCCAGCTGGCGACTTACTTCGAGGGCCGCAAGGCGCTGTCGCACCCGGTCACGCAGGACGAGATCAGCAAGCGACCGCTGCTGGAGCAGCTGCGGGATTCCCTCGCGTGGCTCTTCTCGCCCTATCTTTGAGGCATGTCAAAGGCAAGGTCTGAGCCGCTTCTAATGGCTACCAGTTGTCGATTACACTCGGACCATGGCCACTTCCGGCACCTGCCCAAGGCCAATAAAGAGGAGTCCCGTCATGAGCACCTACAAGAACGTTCTGATTGCCATCGACCTGTCCAATGAGTCCGCCAAAGTCATCGCCAAGGCCCGCGAACTGGTGGGCGGTGACAGCAGCAAGCTCAGCCTGGTCCACGTTGTCGAGCCCGTCGCAGCGGCCTATCCCATCGACGCCTACGCCATCAACATCAGCCGCATGCAGGAAGAGGCGCTGGAGATTGCCACCGAGCGCATGCAGGACATCGGCAAGCAGTTCGACATTCCTGCCGAGCGCCAGCACACCCTGATGGGCTCGGCCGCCACGGAAATCAGGGTGCTGGCTGAGGAGCGGGTGGCCGACCTGATCGTCATCGGCAGCCACGGCCGCTCCGGCTGGAAACTGCTGCTGGGCTCCACCGCCAACAAGGTGCTGCACGGCGCGCATTGCGACATCCTCACTGTCCGCGTGGGCGAATGAGCACACTGGCCCCGTACCCGCATCTGCTGCAGCCGCTGGACCTGGGGTTCACGCAGCTGCGCAACCGCGTGCTGATGGGCTCGATGCACACGGGGCTGGAAGATATTCCGAACAACCACGAACGCCTGGCGGCCTTCTATGCCGAGCGGGCGGCAGGCGGCGTGGCGCTGATCGTCACCGGTGGCTACATGCCCAACGCACACTGCCTTCCCGACGGCGAGCTGCCGGTGTATGCGCAGGCGGGTGCGCTCGAGAACCATCGTTTCATTACCGACGCCGTGCACCGGGAAGGCGGCAAGATCTGCCTGCAGATTCTGCACACGGGGCGCTATGCCCTCAGCCCTGCCATGATCGCCCCCTCCGCCATCCAGGCACCCATCAGCCGCTTCGTGCCCGCCGCGGCCACGGACGCCCAGATCCTGCAGCAGATCGAAGACTTCGCGCAGTTCGCGCTGTTCTGTCAGCAGGCGGGGTATGACGGCGTGGAGATCATGGGCTCCGAGGGCTACTTCATCAACGAGTTCCTTGCAACGCGCACCAATCAACGCCAGGACCGCTGGGGCGGCAATTTCGAGAACCGCTCGCGCCTGGCGCTGGAGATCGTCCGCCGCACCCGCGAACGGGTGGGCCACGAGTTCATTCTGATCTTCCGCTTGTCCATGCTCGACCTGGTGGAGGGCGGCAGCAGCTTCGAAGAGACGGTGCAGCTGGGGCAGGCCCTGGCGGCAGCGGGCGTCACGCTGATCAACACCGGCATCGGCTGGCACGAAGCGCAGATTCCCACCATCGCCACCAAGGTGCCACGTGCCGCTTTCAGCTGGGTCACCGCAAAATTCCGCGCGCACCTGCCCGTGCCGGTGATTACCTCCAATCGCATCAACACGCCCGAGGTGGCCGAAGACGTGCTGGCCCGGGGCGATGCCGACATGGTGTCCATGGCACGCCCTTTCCTGGCCGACCCGCAGTTTGTCGCCAAGGCCGCGCGCAATCGCAGCGCCGAGATCAACACCTGCATCGGCTGCAATCAGGCCTGTCTGGATCACATCTTCAACGGCCGTCTGACCAGTTGTCTCGTGAACCCCCGCGCCTGCCACGAACAGGAACTCGTGAGCACCCCCGCCACCACACCGCGCCGCTTCGTCGTGGTGGGCGCCGGCCCGGCTGGGCTCGCCTTTGCTACCACCGCCGCCGAGCGCGGGCACCATGTGAGCCTCTTTGATGCGGCGGGCGAGATCGGTGGCCAGTTCAACCTGGCGCGGCGCATTCCCGGCAAGGAAGAGTTCAGCGAGACCCTGCGTTATTTCCGCACGCGCCTGCAAATGCTGGGCGTCACCGTGCACCTGAACCAGCGGGTCACAGTGGCGGCGCTGAATGCCAGTGACGCCGACGCCATTATCCTGGCCACCGGCATCACGCCGCGCACGCCGGAGATTCCTGGCATCGACCACCCCAGTGTGCTGCGCTATGCGGATGTGGTCGCGGGGCGGGCAGTTGCAGGGCGGCGCGTGGCACTGATAGGCGCCGGGGGCATCGGTTTCGACGTGGCAGAACTGCTCAGCCATGGCCACGAGCGCCCGAGTCAGGACATTCCCGTGTTCCTGCGCGAGTGGGGCGTGGACAGCAGCCTGCAGGCCCGGGGCGGCATCGAAGGCGTGCGTGCCGAGGTCGAGCCCTCGCCAAGGCAGCTCTTCCTGTTGCAGCGCAAGCAGACGAAAGTGGGGACCGGGCTGGGCAAGACCACCGGCTGGATTCACCGCCTGGGCCTGTTGAAGAAACGCGTGGAAATGTTGTCGGGCTGCGAGTACCAGCGCATCGACGACGCCGGCCTGCACCTGCTGATCAATGGCGAACCGCGCACTCTTGCCGTGGACCACATCGTGGTGTGTGCCGGGCAGGAACCCCGGCGCGAACTCACCGAAGGCCTGCACAAGCCCTTCCACCTGATCGGCGGCGCCGACGTGGCCACCGAACTGGATGCCAAGCGGGCGATCGATCAGGCGACGCGTCTGGCGCTTACCTTGTAGACAGATTGGGCGCCTGAAACGCTTGGTCAATTCTTGATCCAGCGCAACGCAAAACGGAGAGTTTGGCGTAACCTGTCGGAGTCCTGTGGAAAAGGAATGGTCTCCACGCGGCGATGAACGGGAAGTCACCCTGTGACCATTCCACATTCTCAAGGAGAGCGCCCATGAATCTCACTGCCTTGCTCCGCATCAGCCCCGCCTGCCCTCTTGTTCTCGCCATCGCGGCCGCCCTGCCACTGCCAGCCTCCGCTCAGGACACGGGCGCTTACGTCGGCCTCGGCGCGGGCCGCGTCAGCGCCGAGATTGACGACAGCGGCATCACCTCAGTCCTGCAATCCGGCGGCTACGGCGTCAGCCGCCTGAGCACCGCGGATGACGGCAACCACTACAAGGTGCTGGCCGGCTATTCCTTCCATCCACACTTCGCACTGGAGGGCAGCTACTTCAATCTGGGCAGCTTCGACTTCGACGCGGACCTGCTGCCCGCTGCCACGCAGAGTGGCAAGGCCGGCAGCATCAATGGCTTCGCCGTGGACCTGGTGGGCACGCTGCCCCTGCAGGACCAATGGTCCGCCTTTGCCCGCCTGGGTGTGAACAATGCCAAGGCAGGGCAGCGCTTCAGCGGCACGGCCACAGGCACCGGGCTCCTCAATGATTCGGAGCGCGGCTGGAACCAGAAGTACGGCGTGGGCCTGAGCTATGCCATTAGCGACACCCTGGCGCTGCGCGCGGAGCTGGAACGCTATGACCTGGAAGACAATGCGGTGCTCAAGGACAATGTGGAGACCTTCACGCTGGGCGTGGTCTACCGCTTCGGTGCCCGCGAGCCAGAGGCCCCGGCAGAACGGGCACCGGTGAGCGTCGCGCCGACCCCGACCCCGACCCCCGCCCCGCCCGCCGCCCTGCCGATCGAACTGACCCGGAGCGCCGCCTCCCTCTTCGACTTCGACAGAACCGAAATCAAGCACGAGGGAGCTCAGGCGCTGGACAAGCTGGTCGCGGACTTGCGCACGCTGGACTATGAGCTGGTGCTGGTGACCGGCCACACCGACCGCATCGGTTCGCGCGACTACAACCTGGGCCTGTCGCAGCGCCGCGCCGATGCCGTGAAGGCCTATCTGGTGAACGCCGGCATTCCGGCAGACCGCATCACCACCCGCGGGGTGAACAGCGATGATCCCGTCACCCGACCTGAAGACTGCCGTGGCACAGGCTCGCCCCAGGCGCAGATTGCGTGCCTGGCGCCGGATCGCCGCGTGGTGGTGCTGGTGACGGGATCGGAAGAGCCCTGAGACAGAATGTCTGCTGCGGGCCGCGTCGACTTCACGGCCGGCCCGCGCAACAAATCTGTCACCGCAACTGAATGCCCTGCATTTCGAATGTCGTCGTGGTCGACGGCGATACGCTGCGCACGCGGGTGGACATGGAGAAGTTGCCGATGGTGTTCAGCGCGGCATAGTCCACGGTGAACGCCATCGGCAATACTCAGCAGCATGGCGCAGGCAGCGCGCACGTCTTGAACCGGGACATGCGCAGATTCATGGCACTTCCTCCACCCGCTGTTACTGGCCCAGCAGGTTCGCGGGCGAGAACTGGTCCGTGAGGACGCGGCGGCTCTGGTCCCAGTCCGGGCGGGTGCTCATGCGGGCCGGGAACTCCAGAATGTCCACCGCATAAGGCTGCAGTGGCTCGTACAGCGGCTGGGCATTGGCGCGCAGCACGGCGGCATTGGGCAGCGGCTGCTGCTGGGCGATGATCACGCGGTTGCCAGAACCGCTCATCTTCATGTTGAAGAAATCGCCAAACACGGCGCGGTACGTCTCGGACTCGTGGTCGTAAAGCGCACTGGTCGAAAAGGTATTCGCCACTACCACGCCTTCGGGCGTGAGGATCTGCTTCACTTCCTCCAGAAACTCCTGGGTCAGCATGTGCTCGGGAATGTATTCGCCGGTAAAGGCATCCAGCACGATGAAGTCGAACTTGCGGCCTGCCAGACCGGCACGCTTTATGAACACCCGGGCATCCACTACGTGGGTGCTGACCTTGTCGTTCTCCACATAGTGGAAGAAGTCACGGGCCACATTGACCACCGCCTGGTCGATCTCCAGCACTTCGATGTTGGCGTTTGGGAACATCTCGTGCAGCGCCGTGGGCAGCGTGCCGCCACCGAGCCCGGCGATCAGGATGTTCTGCGGATTGGGGTTCACCAGCAGGCCCGCCATGCTCATCTTGGCATAGTGGAACACGAACTCGCGCGGATTGGCGGTGTTCATGCAGGTCTGGTTGCGCTCGCCGCGCACGGCGTTGAACAGCAGACAGCGGCGACCACTCTCTTCCGTCACAAAGATGTTGCGGTAGACGGAACGCTCCTCATGCAGCACTTCGGCGGCGTTGACGTTGACGCCCACCATGGCCAGCAGCATGACAGCGGCCTGGCGCCAGCCGCGAACCATCTCTTCAATTCTCATAGCGATGTACTCCGGAAGTGTCTTTCACGGGAATGCGGTGAATCAGGGCAACGGCGGCGCCACACAGCAGCAGCGCAGCGATCGCGCCCCACATGATCTGGTCGATCTCGAACCAGAGCACGAAGTAGAACGAGGTCATCAGGGTGCCCAGAGCACTGCCAAGGGTAGACACGAAATACAGCAGGCCAGCCATGCGTCCGCTGTTCTCCTCCGAGCTTACCAGCAGGCGGATGGAGTAGGGCGACACCATGCCCATGAAGAAGATGGGCAGGAAGTACAGGAGCGTGGCCGCGACCAGTGAGCCGTAGCGCGGATCTTCGATGCTCAGAAACACCTGTGTCATCGTCCATTCCCCCACGAAAATGATGGGCAGCGACAGGATGGCAGCCAGCAGGAAGAACAGCGCGAAGGTATTCGGGTTGGGATTGCGGGAAGACAGCCGCCCGCCCCACAAATAGCCCAGGGACAGGGAAAGCATGAAAATGGTGATGATGCTGCCCCAGACATAGACGCTGGTGCCGAAATACGGCGACAGGACGCGGCCTCCAAGCAGCTCGATCGTCATGATCACAAAGCCGTTGATGAAGCCGGCACACACGATGATGTTCTGCAGCAGGGATTTCTTGGCGGTCTCAGTCACGCTGGGCTCTTCTTGTTGGTGGCGGGTAAAGGGTGAAAGCTCATGGGAGCCTGAAAATACGTTATCTCCGGAAGAGGGTCAAGGAAGCACGGCGAGCCCATGAGTGCTCGGCTGCCGACAGCAGGTGGGTCACCGGAAGGTAATCTTGTCACGCAATCCCGGTTTCTCCAGATGCGCCAGCGCATTGAACTGCGCCAATGACACCTTGCCGTCGCCAAAGCGCAGACGCGTAACTGAACTGTTGTTGACCATCCAGTTGGTGGCGATGACCTGGGAATCCGGCAATGCCAGCGCACGCTGCAAGGCCAGCGCAATCACCCCTCCCGAGGTCGAGACCAGCACTCGCTCTCCGTCTTCGTGAGTGGCCATCAGCTCATCCATGGCGCCATGCACACGCGCCTGAAAATCCCGCCAATGTTCGAATCCGCTATCCCGGGAGGTGGGCGTGAGTTCGCCCGCAATCCAGCGCGCCGTGGCGCCTTCGAAGACGCGCTGAAACAGTGTGCGATCGTGGATGGGCAGGCTCAAAGGCTCGTCCGCTGGATGGTGGTCGCGCAGGTAGATGTCGATCAGAGGCGTGCCGTCGTATTCGTTGAAGCCGGTGTGGATACGGGCAGAGCCTGCCTCCTCAGCCACAAGCGGGCGCAGAATCTGTGCTGTTTCCCGCTGCCGCAGCAGCGCGCCACTGTACAGGTGATCGAAGTGCTCGCCAGTCTCGCGCCAGTGCGCCGCCAGCAGGTGCACCTGTTCCTCGCCCAGCGGGCTCAGCTTGTCGTAGGACTGTGCGCCGAAGGACGCCTGGCCATGCCGGACAAAGATCAGTTCACCCATGCAGCCGCCTCAAAGACGCGCAAATCGCGCGGTGTGGAAATCAGCATTGCCAAACATCGAGTCAATGGCCGTAACGCGTTTGAAGTAGTGACTGACATCCAGCTCGTCAGTCATGCCGATGCCGCCATGCAGCTGCACCGCCTCCTGGCCCACTTTGCGCGCGGCCTTGCCAACCCGGCTCTTGGCGGCGGAAACGGCGCGTTGCTTCTGCGCTTCGGGCACGTCGGCATCCAGCGTCATCGCCGCCATCATCACGATGGAGCGTGCCAATTCGCATTCGATGAACATGTCTGCCATGCGATGCTGCAGCGCCTGGAAACTGCCTATTGGGGCACCAAACTGCTGGCGCGTCTTGCTGTATTCGACAGTCTTGTGCAACAGCATGTCCAGCGCGCCAACGGCTTCTGCACACACGCACAGCGTGGCGCGGTCGACGCTCTGTTGCAGGGCAGGCAATGCAGCGCCCTGCTGGCCCAGCAGCGCACTGACGGGTACCTGCACATTGTCAAAGCGGATCTGGGCCGCGCGATGCCCATCCACGGTCGTGTAGTCACGGCGCACGATGCCCGGGGTGTTCGATGCGATCATCACAACGGAAATGCCTTCCACATCGCGCTCGCTGCCAGCCGTGCGCACCGACACCAGCAGCGCATCGGCAACTGGCCCATTGAGCACCAGCACCTTGGTGCCATTCACCAGGAAATGGCTGCCAGAAACATGCGCCGTCGTCGCCACACTCGCGAGGTTGTAGCGGCCCTGTTCTTCGTAAAGCGCGCATGCCAGCTGCAGACTGCCAGCCATGAGCTCCGGCAGCAGGTGCTCTTTTTGCGCCGGGCTGCCCAGCGCACTGACAAGCCCGCCGCCCAGGACGACACCCGCCACAAACGGCTCGACAACCAGCGCCTTGCCGAATTCTTCCATCAGCACCATCAGGTCAGTGGCCAGGCCTCCGAACCCGCCATCGGCTTCCGAGAAAGGCACTGTCAGCCAGCCCAGCTCGGCAAACAGCGCCCAGTGTTCGGCACTGTACCCTGCAGCGCTGGCCAGAATGGCGCGGCGCGCATCGAAGGCGTAATGGCGGTGCACGAATTTCTGCACGCTTTCCTGCAGCATCTGCTGCTCATCACTGAATGAAAAATCCACGTTGTGTCCTCACTCGTCCCGGGCGCAATTCAAAGTCCGAGTACGGCCTTGCTGATGATGTTCTTCTGTATCTCGTTGGACCCGCCAAAGATCGATTGCTTGCGATTGTTGAAGTAAGTGAGCATGGCACTGGCCTCGCCTTCCGCTCCGATCAGTTCGCCGTCAAAACCGTCCTCAAACTGCTCGGGCACGAAAGGCAGGCCTTGCAGCGCCGCCAGCTCCATGGCCAGTTCATCAATTCGCTGCGCGGCCTCTGTGCCCACTATCTTGAGAATGGAGGATTCGGGTCCCGGCGCCTTGCCGACACTGACGGCCGCAAGTGCGCGCAGCTCTGCATATTCCAGGGCCAGAATCTGGATCTCGGTTTCGGCAATCTTGTGAGCAAACACCGGGTCCTGCAGCAGGTTGCCACCTTGCCCGTCCGGCGCGGCGGCTGCACCGGCCTTGAGTTCTTCCAGCCGCACCTTGGAGCGCGGCACACCGGCAATATTGGTGCGCTCATGGGTCAGCAGCACTTTTGCATACGTCCAGCCCTGGTTCTCCTCGCCGATGCGGTTCTCGACCGGGACACGCACATTGTCGAAGTGCACTTCATTCACTTCGGGGGTGCCGTCCAGCAGGTAAATGGGAGACACCTTGATGCCCGGCGACTTCATGTCGATCAGCAGAAAGCTGATGCCCTCCTGCTTCCTGGCGGTGATATCCGTGCGCACCAGGCAGAATATCCAGTCGGCATACTGCCCGAGCGTGTTCCAGGTCTTGGTGCCATTGACGACATAGTGATTGCCCTCGCGCACTGCCGTCGTTTTCAGTGAGGCCAGGTCAGAACCGGCATTGGGCTCGGAATAGCCCTGACACCACCAGACATTGCTGGCGAGGATGTCGGGCAGGAAGCGCTGTTTCTGCTCGTCGTTGCCATAGGTGATGATGACGGGCGCCACCATCTTCATACCGAATGGCACCGGCTCAGGTGCGCCGGCCTTCGCCATCTCCTGCGCGAAGATGTATTTCTGCGCAGCTGTCCAGCCCGTGCCGCCGAACGCAACGGGCCAATTGGGTGCGGCCCAGCCCTTGCGATGGAGCACTTTCTGCCAGCGCACGAAATCGTCTTTTTCCAGCGGCACGTGACGCGCAATTTTGTGGCGGATTTCACTGGGGAACTCCGCCGCCAGAAAGGCGCGCACTTCTTCCTGGAATTCCAGTTCTGCGGGGGTAAAGGCGGCGTTCACACGAACTCTCCTGTAGACATGCTGCAGAGACGATCCGCCGCAACAGCGGAAGCAATGCGCTTCAGTGCGCCGACTCTAGCACCTTTCCGTGACTCAGTGCTTGCAGGGGTTTTCGAGGGCCTGAAACACCGGATCATCGTAGAAATCTTCGATACCTTCATAGCGAATGGCGGTGAGCGCAGTCGTGATGGCCTCGGCTGCACTGTCGAAATATCCGGTCCATTCAGATACTTGCCCGCGCCTGCCGATTACCCGCAGCAGCCAGCCACGGGGGCCTGCTGACTCGGCGATGACGCGAACGGTCTTGCCATCCTGCGTAATGTCCCTGACCACCGGCCCGCGCAAATAATCGGCCCCCGGCGCCTCTGCATTCCTTTGCATGCGCATGTTCTGCTCCCTGGACGAAATTCTGTACTTCAAGAAATAGACAGGAATTGCAAGCCTGTCCAGCAGCAACCCTGCCCGGACCAGTTGCTTGTGTACGGTACTCAGGAGAAGCGGATGCGCCTGATGGCACTGAACCCGGCATTCCAGACCAGAACGGCGAAACCCATGAGCGCAGGAACGACAAAAATGAGCAGCGAGACAACGTTCTGAGACGCAATGCCAGCAAGCGCCAAAAACACATAGACGATGGCCGCGAAGAGGTGGAGCAGCAAATACAACTTGATCAGGGTGACCGTCGTCTTGCCAAGCTGGCATACCCGCCCCGATACCAGCCAGCGCAGACTGAGCAGCAGGCCGAGGATATCGGTAGGCCAGAACAGCAGCAGATTAAGATTGTTGTGCAGATCCAGGTGCGCAGATTCCTGCCACGCTGCCGCCATGATGAGGCCGTAGCTGCCACCCACCAGGCTCAGCAACAGCGCCATGATCCCCATCACCCGGTAACTGAGCCCCGGCAGCCGCAGCGTGAATCCCGTGCGGCTGGAAAAGGAGGAGATCGGGATGCGCTTGAGCGTCAAAAACAGAAACAGTACTGCGCCAAACAGCGCTGCACCGAGCACATGATAGGCATTCGGTCCTGCAGCCGGTGGCGTGAATTCCATGACTACCTGTGGTTCGTCCAGCAGAGGCTGGCGCTGCATGCCATTCATGACATCGGAGGAGAACGCCAACAATTCTGTGCGCAAGGTCGCTGGCAGAAACATCGACTCCCAGCGCGTCATGCGCCTGTCGATGCGCTCGTTCATCAGGATATCAAGAGACACAGCGACAGGAGGTACAGTCGCGTAGTGGGACAGGACTTCGTCGCGGAAGGTGCGCGGCACCTGAGCGCGGCTCTGCTCGGCCAGCCGGCCGCCGAGGGCCTCGTCAAGGTAATCCCGGACACGGGTAGTACAGTTGTCGAAGAAGTATTGGTAGGAGTAAACGATGTTCTCTTCGCGCAGATTCCACGCCAGCCGGCGGTAAAGCGTGGCTTTCTGGGCGGTGGTGAGATTGAGGTGATCCTGCCAGACCGAGCGTTGCTCACGCTCATAACGCCCGAACTCCCAGGCTGGTGGTGACACGCCCAGCTGGTAATTGAGAATGCCGCGAAAGAAGTTGCTGGCAAAGGTGACATTGCCGACGCTGGCGTCGAACAGGCCCCAGTTGAACACGAGATCGGAATTGCTGGAGCGATCCACCACACGCAGCGCCGTGTGCCCGAAGTTGTCCCAGATGTTGTTGCCGACATCGACGGTGACGAGATAGAAATCAACCTGACTTAAATCGGCTGGCAGGCGGATGGACTGCGGGTTGGTGATTTCCGGCAGCCCTGGCCCCTCCGCGCCATTCACCACATCTTCCGCAGCCTGCACACTGGTGCCAGCCAGCAGACAGCTGGCCGTCACAGTCAGCATTCGCAGAAGTCTGGCCACTCGTCCTGTGCAGCGCTGCAGGCAGGGAACAAGGCTGAGTTTAGCGTCGAAAGGAGTCAATGATCGGTGAACTGCCGTGAGGATAATGTTGTAGGGCCAGGCCCGTGTGGGGCGATTGGCGGCAATCATATCAAACAAACCAGTTCGATCAAGCAAGGATTATAAATAGCAACATGAAGAAACTCATGTAAGCTAAGGATTCATCGAAGTTAATTTCTCAATGAATCGCATCCCACGGCATCGGAAGACCTCGTACTGCACGCAGTTTGCACACCTTCAGCCAGTAGTTCATGACGAAACGCTGGTCTCGCGCCAGATTCAACAAACGCTGCCGGATCTCGTGCACTGTGGTATGCGGCAGATGGGCGGCGATCTGCCAGATCTCCTGCTCCTGCACGGAGGCATCCAGCACGCCATTGTAAGTCTCTGAAAAGTCTTGGTTTCGTACGCTTTGATTCATGCTCATGGTCGTTTTCGCTCTTGGATTTCAGTTCGTCTAAAGGTTTTGCACAGTCATTTACTGTATATGTATACACTATCTATTTATACAGTACAACACTGTATGACGAACCGGCGAGGGCCGGGATACACTGTGCAAGACTCGCCGCATCTCCTCGGAAAGCGGGCGCCCGCCGCAAGAGGACACGATAAAGAAATCCGCCAGACTCTGGCGAGAAAGCGCAGACTGCGCCAGTCCGGCCGCACTTGTTTTTTATAACAACATGATTTTCAAGCGCTTTAATTGTGGCACGAAATTCGCTGATACCAGACAATGCCGGGGATTTTCCCACGTCCAAAGGAGGCGCCACCGTCACACCATGAAACTACTTTCCGCGTTGCTTACGTTCGTGATCGTCTGCGCCATCATCCTGATGATGATTCCTGTCCTGACCGCCGGTCTTGCCCTCATAGTGGTAGCAGGCTGCTTCTTCGTGTGGTTCCTGCCAATCCTGCTGATCCTGGGATCGGACGTGACCAGCGGTGGCGAGAAATTCGCCTGGATTCTGGCCATCGTCTTCCTGTCCTGGTTCGCGTGGATCTTTTATTTCCTGCTGGCACCTCTCAAGCCGCGCAATACCCTTCGCTATTGAAGGCGCTCGTCCTCAGTCCTCTTCGTCATCAGCATCGGGCGTCGCGACATCCACCACGGCGCCCGCCACCTTGAACGGCACTTTGGCGACTTCCAAAGTGACATCCACAGCGGTGCCGACCACCGTGCCCAGACAGGCTGTCAGCAACAACACAGCGGCAGCGAGCAAAACCTTGAAAGAGTTCTTCAACAGCAAGCGGGCGGTCATGGGATATGTCCTTCAGTGGGGTGCCGCCGCCAGGGGCAGGATGCGCTCCAGCCCCTGGCCTGTGCGCACCATGGTGGAGAATTCGTCGGCCAGTCTGGCACTTTCCGACAACACAGTCTGCCAGCAAGCAAAGCGTGTGGCATCGTCGAGCGTTTCAAAGTCCTTGCGATCCGGAATCTTGCCATAAGGCAGGCCCGCCACGAATGCCGGTGAAGGCGCCAGGACAAGCACGTTGTCAAAATTGGCAGGATCAGCGCTTCGCCATGGCAGTGACTTGTCGAACCAGCCTGGCGTGAACCTTGAGTAGAAATGCGGGTAGAGCACCAGTCCATCGCCCTGGCGCAGCGGCGCGTCGAAGTGGTAGTCGGTGATGCCGCCGTCGCGGTAGACGCCCGGCGGTGCTCCCGGAATGTCACGCACGCCGTCAATGATGATCGGAATTGCACCACTGGCCAGCAGCGCAGCCGCGACATTGTCCGGCCTCAGTGGCACACAGACAGTATTGAATTCGCGCCACTGCTGGACCGCCTGCGACACGGGTCCGGCATGGAACACCACGCGCTGGAAGAATTGCCCGAGCAGACGGCGACTCAGCGCATTGCCCAGCGCGCTCAGGCCCAGTCCGGCTCCGAGCAGCAGTTTACGATCGGAGCTGACCAAGGTGCGTGCGCGATCTGCCACAATGTGCACGCGCACCAAGGGGTTGCCCGCAATCTGCGCGGCACCCTCAGGGCCGAGCACCAGCGTGACAAGACGCGCGGCCGCGGCGGTAATTTCCTGAGTTGTCGGCCGGGCAGAGTAGCGCTCGCGGGAATAGTGCCAGGCCAGCCTGTCGATGCCCGCCAGAGGATCAGCAAGGCCAAGGCAGCTCAGGCGCCAGGCGCCCGCCGACGAGCCAATGGTTTCAAGGGGTTGCCGACGTCCTGCAAAGAACTCCCCGGCCAGATAGCGGTCCAGTCCGTAAAGCACGAACCATTTCGGCCCACCAGACGCGCCCACGATGGTGCGGAATTGCTCCGGGCTCAGCCCATCACGTTGTATGGACGCCAGGGCTGTCGGCCCGGCATACAATTGCAGAGCTGTCATCGTGAGGGCTTCCTGGCCTGCGGCGTGTCGAAAGAGAAAGAATTGCAGATGTCGATGAACTGGCGGGCACCGGTGGAAAGCAGTCGCCGCTTGCGGAAATACAGCCCGAAGGTCAGGTCGATGTGGGAGAAGGCCAACCCCTGCAGTGGCACGAAATCGGCGCAAACCGCGTTGGCCTGCAACACACGCTGGTCCACGTAGCACATGCCAATGTTCTTGGCCGCCATGTTCAAGCGCTGTGACAGGTTGCTGATCTCCCAGATGGTGCCGAACTCGTTGCGCAGCTTTTCGATGGCAGGACGCACGTCAGGGTCCTCAAGGTGGGAAACCATGAGCGGGATTTCCCGGATGGTGTCCTCCGGGTCCTGCAGCAATCTGGCCAGACGCGGATGAAGGCGACTGATCACCAACTTGCGCGACTCCTGAAACAGAGGCACCGTCTCCAACAGTGCCGGCATTTGCTGCTGGAAGGGGCCAAAGCCCAGCTCCAGAGAGTCTGCCAGGACGCCCTGGATGATCTTGCGGCTGGGCATCACATCCACCTTCAGACGGGTCAGCGGATTGCTGTCACAATAGTCCTCCAGCAATTCGTTGCCATACAGCTGGCTGACAGACCCGCTCATGGCAATCTGCAGCGTGGACGCCACCCCTTGCCGAATGTCGGCAATGTCTGCCAACACCGAGTGCTCCTCCTGCAGGACGCGTGCGGCATACACTTGCAATCGCGTGCCGGACTCCGTCAGCGCGATGGGCTTGCCCCGCTCAATCAGCCGTGTGCTGAGTTTGCGCTCCAGGCTCGCGATGGTCTGACTGACGGCGGATTGCGTAACATGCAGACGATCAGCTGCCGACTTGAAGCCGCCGGTATCGCAAACGGTCTTGAAGACACGAATTTCATGGATTTCCAGATGTGAAGACAACATGCCGGGGAGTCTCTTGCCTGTGTCGCTACGAGCCAATTTTCATAAGCATACCTTAATCGCCAAT
>CAISYX010000355.1 GCA_903889815.1 uncultured Gammaproteobacteria bacterium | reverse complement strand
GGGATCGAACCCGGCACCAACCCGCAACTCAACCCGCAACTCACCCGACAACCACTACTTCTTACCCAACTCAATTACAACTCCTTACCCAACTCAGTTGAGATGAGAGATGTCCACCAGGTATATATAGTATATACGCCTCCGTGTTGCCTGAGACTTGCCCCTCGCCGCGCTTCACAGTATCGAAGCGGCGGCTGCCCGGTTCCCGGTTGCACTCGCGACCAAACGCGAATAACGGAAAACCACGTCAACAGGCATGAAGCCGATGTGAAAGAGCAACAGCGTCAAGCGGCAGTGGGGCTCCTTGCCAAAATCGCCGCGATGAGGAGCACAAGGAGATTCGCAAGCGCGCTCGCGACTCCACTGCCCATGCAATGACGGGAGTCCGATCAATATTTGTCGAAGAAACTCTTCTGGAAGACGAGAGTTCAGCGTGGTAACGGCAGCCTCCGCGCGACGTAAACTTTCCGGTCGATCAGCCATGCTCCGCATCGGTGGCTGCCGACGGCGCAGCAGCTGCCGCCGCAGTGCCTGCTCCTGCAGCGCCGTTGCAAGTAATCGACGAACTGATTATAGCTCCAATTGACCGGCACGCGGCAGCGGCGCCCTTGGCTGAGGACACAGAGCTAATCGAGCTGGCCCCGGGCCGACGGTTTTCGCGAGCATCAGTCGCGGTCCATCGCACTGCTCCCTCGGTGATCCCGTCGTCTCTGTGCTCAGAAACGATGTCTGCAGTGTGGTTTCTGAAGGGCACCCCGCCAGAGGTCGCTGACAAGCTGTTCAAAGTGCTGCGCCCAATGACGATCGCCGAAGATGACGACCGTCATAACGATGGGCGCCGGCGACTTCCTCCGGGCCGTCGCCACGACTGCGCACCTGCAGCTGGCGCTGGCGCTAGCTCCGACCCAATGCAAGCCGCAGTCCATGAGTTACCTGGCTTTCAGGATGCGGCGCCCTTTCGCGAAGACGTCGTGGCTGGGTGGACGATCGTCAAGCCTGGGTTGAGGATGGAGTCCGATCCAAGTGCATATGTGACGTCTTGTTGGCGTTTACACTCCCAAGGGCTCGATATCCGGGACGGCACGTCACTCGAGCAGACGGGATTCGAGAGTTTATTCCGCTCACCGCCGCAGAGGCAGCAGAAACTCACTCAAGCAATGCCTACTTGTTTGCGCAGTGGTACATTCACTTGGACACTGTTGCCGGTTGTCGCTTGCCATCCATTCCTGTTGCTCTCGGAGAACAGTACAGTATCATTCCCGTTTCAGACGTGATTCGGCTTGTGATGATTGTCCCACAACTAGGGTGTGTGAAAGACGTCGTTCATGCCCCAGCTGTTCGTGTGTTAACCACTGCCAGAGGCGAGGCGCACGCTCACGCCGTCGTTGTGGTGCGCGTCATTGGCTTTGCAAACAAATCCATCATCCCTGTAGGGTAGCTTTTCATTGCTGTTGAATTGAAATAAAACGCAACGTTCGTTTAAAGAAACGCGAGCTGTTCAGTCATCTTCGCTTTCGTCTGCGGAATTCGTATCCACTGGCGTCGCTGACGCAGCACCAGGGCTCGTCTGCTTGGAACTGTTTCGACGTATCTTGTTGTCTGTGCTCGCCCCTCCTCCGCTGCCGGTTGATGCCGATCGCTTGACTGCTGACGGTGTTGTGCTCCCTGCAGTTGCTGTGGTCTCGGCGGTTGGAACTGGAAAGCGTCCCAAGTACAGAGGATGCAATCGCGCAGCAATGGCGCTCATGATGTGGAAGTTCGCATCGGTGCCGATTTCGGACGATGTCTTGTCCGGGTGAGGTAGTACATCGCATCACGGACAGCCTTGTACGCAGCCACTGAGCACAGCATGAAGGAAGCACACCCACGCATACCAACACACTCTGACGCACACACACACACTCAGGCACACACACAGAGACACACACAGACACGCAGCGAGCAATCATGTAGCCCACTTACTGGAACGAGGATTCTCTCGGATGTCGCGCAGTCGAACAAGAACCTCAACTTTGCCGTTTCCTTTGGGAGGTGTGGTGTATCCATGATCCAGCTCGGCGACTATTTTGCGGACCTCTGCTTGATGCTGGCCAACAGAACCACCAGCGGAAACACAGCACTCACGTGGAAAGTGGGACAACGGCAACCGCATCTATGACAGCGATTCCTTACATCTGCCACAGCGACACTTGGATCAAGCTCTAGCATCAGCGCCTGGACTTGCACGGTCGACATGAGACTGATAGCAGCAATTGTAAACCTCGCAGCATCGAACGTGGTGTCGAAAACGGAGGGGCTCGTGCGGATGGTTCGCATGAGCACGTCAACCATGCCGGCTAACAATCTTCGCCGGCAGTGGGTCCATGACTTTCGCGCCTTTTCCCTGCCAAGCTGGGACTTGAAATACTTGACATCTTCAGGAAAGTATTTGGCTGCCTCAGTCGCGAGCTACACGGAACAGAGCAACACCACACGTGCAACGTGCGCGGCAACATGAATACCTTTTGAATTTCGAAAACCTCATATGCAGCTTACCTGTTCTGGGTCCACGGTCCCTCCGTGGCACAGCAGGCCACAATGGATAGGCAAAAAGTCCGCAGCAGCGGGACTGGCTGTTAACGGTGCCATGCTTTCCAATCTGGCGAGCAGCTCTGAAGCAACTGCTTTGCCGCCGCCACCGTCATCAGTGGTGAGATCGATTGCCTCCGTCGGCGCCAGCTTCGTCGCTGTCGCAGCGCTGCAACAAACTTTCACGGTTAATACCTTCAGACACAATTAAGGTGCTACAGCGGCGGGGGGCGTGCATACCTGAGTGGCGCACCCGATGCAGACATTTCATTCAAGTTGCGCTGAGCTGCATGGCTTTCCTTCAGTTCTTGAACATCGGCGTACAGCTGCTCGATCTTTTTGTTCAATGCCGAAAACCCAGCGGCCAACAACGCGGGAACGTCCTCACTGGCATCCACAGCCGCGGCGAGAGCTTTTTTGGGTGGCAATTCCTTGGCAATGCCGTTCCCTAACGGCGCGGCTAATCGCCGGCAGCCGGCAACTGGGGAAAAATGCCGGCTAGTAGCCGGCGACTAGCCAGTCGGCTACTAGCAGGTCAGTTGCCGTCAGTAGCCGAAACTTTTTTCCGCAGATGCAACAACTTGAAAACGTGGTGCCGCGAGATGACTTACTTGGCGCAAAGCAGGGAGTCGCAACAGGGCGTGCGGCGAGGTACGTGCCCATTTTCAGCGAAGCTGCAGGTACACAGGCAGCAGGACAGCGCGGCAGAAACGGCGGGCACGGCGGGAGGAAGGGCAGTCATGAGTACAGGGAACCAGATGGGGCCTGGCGAATCTATCGCCATTGACACACCTTGCGGGATTCGCACACATTTGTATACTGTTGTTGCGTAAGAAGCACCCGACGTGTACATTTATTGTGGGGATAGCAGCCAGCGTCGCGGACGTAGCAGACGGGTGCTACTCCCGCAACGTTGACAGACACCACCTGCTAGCTCCTATTGCCCGACGTTCTAGTGATCACTATTGCCCGACGGTCTCCATAGCAGGCCCTGAGAAGGGCAAGGAACTG
>CAISYX010000354.1 GCA_903889815.1 uncultured Gammaproteobacteria bacterium | reverse complement strand
CTCACCACGTTGAATTCCTACCAGCAGGTCATAGACCTTCTGCATGACCGGCCCCACTTTTTCGCCGTTGCCATGAAACGCATGCCACACGCCATCTACCCATATCTTGCCGACAGGAGTCAGGACAGCGGCAGTGCCACAGGCTGCCACTTCTTCAAAATCAGACAGCTCGCCTCGCAGATCGATCGGACGATTTTCGACAGTCATGTTCATGTGTTGCTCTGCCAGAGTCATCACAGAACGTCTCGTCACACTTGGAAGAATCGCGTTCGATCTGGGTGACACGAAGCGATTGCCCGTCATGGCCACCACGATATTGGCAGAACCTGCTTCATCTATATACGTCCGGGTCTTGGAATCCAGATAGAGCGCTTCATTGGCCCCCAGCGCCTGCGCATGCCTGGTTGCCAGAAGCCCCCCTGCGTAATTCGCGCCGACCTTGAACGCGCCTGTACCCGCTGGTGCTGCCCGATCAAACTCGGATACGGCAAGGGAAATCAGCGCCATACCGGCACTCTTGTAATAGGGCCCGACCGGCGACACGAATACACGAAATTCGAAGGACTTTGCGGGACGCAGCCCAAGGTTCTCGCCCACACCAATCAACATCGGCCGGATATACAGCGAGGCTCCGGACCCGTGAGGGGGAATCCAGGCATAGTTGGCACGCACCGCTTCTTCTACCCCGCGCAGGAACAGCTCGTATGGCACTTCGGGCATCAGCAGACGGCCGGCAGCCAGATTCATGCGCTCACTGTTCAGAGCGGGGCGGAACAACAAAACCCTGCCATCTGGCGCCGTCTGCGCCTTCATGCCCTCAAAACACTGCTGCGCGTAATGCAAGGCAGGTGCGCCTTCATGCACCACAATCAAAGGAGACTCCAGAAGCTCGCCTGCAGACCAGGCACCTTCACTGTATGTTGCACTGAACCGGAAGTCCGTCTGGTGATACTGAAATCCCAGTTCTGCCCAATTGAGCTCCTTCTTAGCTTTCGAATTACCCACTTCAATTACCTTCGTCGAGTTTGGTGTGTTGTGCGCCATGCCTGCAGCTATGGCGGGCATGGCGCAGTATTATGGGGGAATCACCGGGGCAGGTCTACGGCTCCAGTCGCGGCAAATATACTTCAAAGACATGGAAAAACCGGCCTGTTCGGATACAATGCGTGCTCGCTCAACCCACGAGAATCGCCATGTCCGAACAACACATACTCCTGGCTCGACAACCAATCTTCGATGAGAACATCAACATAGCTGCCTACGAGTTGCTGTTCCGATCAGAAAATGTCAATCAGGAAAACATCTTCGACGGCGAGTCTGCAACATCGCAGGTATTCCTCAATGCCTTCAACGAAATGGACATTGGCGATGTCGTGCAGGGACACCCTGCCTACATCAACTTCACTCGCAATCTGATCCTCAACCCCCCTCCCTTCGACAAGAAACGTTTCGTGATTGAAGTGCTCGAGGACATCGAGGTCGATGACGAGCTGAACCGCAATCTGAAGTCCTTGAAGGATGCTGGCTACACCATCGCCCTTGACGATTTCGTCTACGACAACAAATGGGATACAGCGTTGCTTATCGTAGATATCGTGAAAATCGACGTGCTGGCTTTTGACGATGCCGAAATAAAGCGCCACGTAGAACTGCTAAAGCCATTCAACGTGGTGTTGCTCGCAGAGAAAGTCGAAACACACGAAATGTTCCACTATTGCAAGTCGCTTGGATTCAAGCTGTTTCAGGGTTACTTCCTGAGCAAACCAGAGCAGGTCAAGGGCCGCAAGGTGCCAGCCAGCAAGCTCGTGGTGCTCAATCTGCTGGCACAACTTCAGACCCCAGATGTCGAACTTTCCAGTATCTCGAGCATCATCGCAAAGGACCCCGTCCTGAGCGTGAAGTTGATAATGCTCGTGAATTCAGCAGCATTTTCTGGTCGACGAGAAATCACTTCGCTTCAGCATGCTGTATCG
>CAISYX010000353.1 GCA_903889815.1 uncultured Gammaproteobacteria bacterium | reverse complement strand
GATACATAGTAGTAGACGATTTTTACAGCGATCCGGATACCCTGGTGAAGGTAGCGCTGAACTCACTGCGGCCGGAAGACTCTCCCACCGGAAACTACGCGGGCGTGATGACCACCGAGACCTTTCTGGGTGCGCAGCACAGAGAAATATTCAAGAAGTTGACGCTTGAACCGTCAATAGACTCTTCAACAAACGCAAATGGCAGACTGCGCTTCACCAAAGCAAACGACTCATTCAAATTCCATATTCACTACGACGTGGATGTTGAAACCAGGTGGGCAGGTGTCGTGTATCTCTCAAAGGAGCACCCCAAAACCGATGGCACCAACTTCTGGCGGCATCTGCGAACCGGACTTGAAGTGGCACCCAATACCCCTGAAGGGTTTGCAAAGTACGGATGGAAATCCTTTCAGGACTTGAAGGCCTTTCTCGAAACCGAAGGACTTGACGAATCCCTGTGGGAAAAAACCTTCACTATCCCCTACAAATACAACAGACTGGTGTTGTTCAGGCCCTGGCTTCTGCATTCCCCCGGCCCCTCTTTTGGAGCAACGCTGGAGACTTCCAGAATAGTGCAGACGATCTTTCTTGGTAACTGAAAATTCAATCGGGGCGGAAACTACCGTAAAGTCCGCCTTGCATTTACTCGGCTCTACTTGGGGTCATCACGCTCATCACACGGCCGAATCGTCGCCAGCCTTCGCAGCAAATGGATTCGCAAAAAGCTTTCGCGGCCCTTCGGGGATGCGATCGATATTCGCGTAAAGAAGATACAGCAGAGCCACGATCAGCAGTCGCACAAGCAGAATCAACACGAACAGAACGCTGGGGGACGTGAACTTTTCCCAATAGAGCACCGGCATGTCCATGGCAAAGTTGATGAAAGAGACCATCGCCGCGCTGCCGAAGATCAGGCGCATGTGCAGATTCTGCAGGAAAGAGTACACCGCGATAATGGCGGCCAGACTGATGAAACTGCCACGCAGTCGGAAGATGAATTCCCATTCGGTGGCAAGCGCACCGGGTTCCAGCGCCAGCCACTGCGCGATGATTCCTGGGAAAAAGAGCAGAGCAAGGGCGTAGCAGATTGCCACGACAAGCGAGAGTTGGATTTTTAGCAGATACCAGCGATCGGAGTTGTCGACGCTGTCCTCAAACAAGGCCTCGAGAGCCTGCATCTCCTGCTCTGACAGTTCATGATCAGTGTCTGATTTCATGCCAATGAGCCCTCCGTGATCTTCTGCGGACTTCTTGTTATCGTGCAATAGTGCTTCATCGAGCCAACTATTGCGCTGACTTCTTTGCAGTCGTTGCTATTCCCCGGGTTTGTAGAGAAATTTGTTCGTGCTATAACAGCGCGTGAACATCTATCGTGCAGCGCTTGCTCCACCGATCTTACCAGCCAGGGCTTCTATCAATCGTGAAACGTTGGACCTTAAGAAGTCTCCTCCCGCTGCTTGCCACTCTCCTGCCGCTGCACGTCGCAGTAGCCCAGGACCCTGATTTGATTGCACGTGCTCAGGCGGGCGAAGCGGAGGCACAGACCGAACTGGGCTATATTTATGCCATCGGAGAAGGCGTAGAGCAGAACTTCGATGAAGCCCTGCGCTGGCTCCAGGCGGGAACCCGCCAGGGCTATGCCGACGCGCAGTACAACTACGGAAACATGTTCGCCAATGGCTTCGGCGTGGAACAGGATTTCGCCGAGGCACTGAACTGGTTCCGTCTCGCTGCCTCGCAGAATCACATGCGCGCTCAGTACAACCTTGGCTTCATGTATGACAACGCCCACGGTGTGCCCCAGGATTACGCCGAGGCTGCGCGCTGGTACCACGCTGCGGCAAAACTCGGTCATGCTGCCGCCCAGAACAATCTTGGCGTGATGTACAAATATGGCTACGGCGTCGAGCAGGACTACGCCGAATCCTTGAAATGGCTGCAACTATCGGCGGAACAGGAGTATCCGACCGGGCAATTCAATCTGGGCGCCATGTACAGCAACGCCACGGGCGTGGAGCAGAATTTCGAGGAAGCTGCGAAGTGGTATCAGCGTGCAGCCGAGCGTGGCAACATGTCGGCACAGTTTGCGCTGGGTGACATGTATATCGCTGGCAGGGGCGTAGAACGGGATTACGCGACTGCGGGCCGTCTGTATCTGGCCGCTGCCAGGCAAGGCCACTCGGAAGCGCAGTACAACATCGGAGAAATGTACGCGGCGGGTTACGGCGTTGAGCATGACAAAATCAAGGCCTACATGTGGTCGGAGCTGTCGACCCGGCTGTCACCGATAGCGCGGCAAGGGCGCTCGGAACGCAACCGCGATGCCGTTGGCGCCAGAATGAGCAAGGACCAGATCGAGATTGCCCGTGCTCGCGCCCACCGCTGTCTGGAGACGCGCTACGCCGACTGCGACTGAACGCCCCGGCGCAGCACCGCCTCCTTTTCACTCATTCACATTCAGCGTAGCGGGTTTCGAGACAACGATCCGACATTCCTTTTGCCTTTACCAGGTCCTCGGCACTCAGACGCACTTCCAGCTGATCGCGGTTGAGCTCGTAGCGCTCCTGCTCCGGGCCATCGGCCAGCTTGGACGCCAGATCCATCCACATGTAGGCGTGCGGCAGGCTCTGCGCCACCCCCTGGCCGGATTCGTACATCAGGGCCAGATTGTTTTGCGAACCAGGGTGACCCTGGCTGGCTGCGGCCTTGTACCAGCGGTAGGCTTCTGACAAGTCCAGCGCAACGCCGTCCCCTGTTTCGTGCAGTGCTGCCATGCTGAACATTGCGGCGATATGGCCCTGGTCGGCTGCCATGCGATACCAGTTGGCGGCTTCTTCGGAGCTCTGGGTCACGCCCAAGCCATCGCGGTACATGATGGCCAGGCTGAACTGTGCCGCCACTTCGCCGCGCTCGGCCGCCATACGGTAGAAGCGCGCTGACTCGGCATGGTCCTGCGCCACACCCTGGCCACTCAGGTACATCTCTGCCATGGTCATCTGCGCACCCGGATCACCCTGCTCCGCAGCCATGGTGTAGTACTTGGAGGCTTCGATGTAGTCGATAGGCACACCCTGTCCCGTGACGTACAAAGCAGCCAGACTGATCTGCGCCATCAGTTCGCCCTGATCAGCAGCAAGACGAAACCAGCGTGCGGCTTCGCCATGGTCCTGGGGAACACCCATGCCGAAATTGTAAAGCACCCCCAGATTGAGCTGAGCATTGGCGCGGCCCTGCTCGGCGGCGGCGTTGTACCAGCGAATGGCTTCGTTGATGTCTGCGGGCACACCCTGGCCAGTGTGATACATCACGGCCAGATTGTTCTGGGCCTCGGCGTCACCGGATTCGGCGCGCTGCTGCAGTTCGTCGATACCGAAGTTCTGCGCAAATGTGCTGCTGCAAAGCATGCACAGGGCCAGAAACACTCCGTGGATTGGTTTCAAAGACATGATAGGTTTTCCTTGTTCTTGACTGCAGATGGCAGCCTTGGCGTGTTGTTTTGACCAGCGGCAAGCGTGTCTTGCGATCGCGCTGCGTTGGGGCTGAATCCTAGTCTCAATGCTCCAAAAAGGAAAGTTTGGCCACCACTGGGTGCTGGTTTATGATGCGGTCATGAAAACAATGAAATGCGTCTTTACCTTGAGCGCCGCCGTGCTGCTCACGCAATGTCAGTCCGCCGCGGCCATCGACGATGCCGCGCAGGCGCTGGTTACCCACTTCTGGAACGCCTCCCCCGCCGCATCCGATGCCGCCGCGCAACGCCTGCAGGAGTCTGCTCCGGACGCGGCCACCCTTCACGCCTGGTTGCGCAGCGGGCCGCAGTGGTCGCCCGACGCGCCCGCCGGTGAGCTGCACCTGAGCCGCGTGGATGCTGACGGCACGGAGTTCCCCTATGTGGTGCTGGTGCCACAGGACTATGACCCCCGCACAGCCTACCCCGTTGAATTCAATCTGCACGGCGGCATCAGCCGACCGAAACCCGAGGCCGGCGAGGCCTTCTGGCGCAATGGCTACGAGCAGCTGCGTGAGCCCGGACGCATCGTCGTGGTGCCGGCTGCCTGGGACGAGGCGTTCTGGTGGTTCGACAATCAGGCTGACAACATCCCCGCCATCCTGCGCCAGCTCAAGCAGACCTATCACGTGGACGACAATCGCGTGACGATGTCCGGCGTTTCGGACGGCGGCACCGGGTCCTATTTCTTCGCGTTTCTGCAGCCCACCGAATGGGCGGCGTTCCTGCCCTACATCGGCAATCTCGCCGTGCTGCGCAATCCGGCGGGCCGTGTCAGCTACCCGCTGTCATTCGACAATCTCGCCGGCAAGCCTCTCTACATAGTGAATGGCGAGAACGACCCTCTGTATCCGGCGGCGCGCATCCAGCCTTTCATTGATCTGATGGCGCGGGCCAATGTCGATCACACCTTCAGGATCATCCCGAACGGTGGCCACAACACCCAGTGGCTGCCCGAAGAACGCCCGGCCATTGAACGCTTCAAGGCGGAACACGTGCGTGACCCGCTGCCCGACAGCGTGCAGTGGGCCACGGATCGCACCGACCGCTACAACCGCAATCACTGGTTGCGGATCGATACTCTGATCACACCGGGTCAGCCAGGCAGAGTCGTGGTGGAGCGCAGGGGAAATGTGTTTGCAGTGACATCCTTCGGGGTGCGCGACTTCACTCTGCTGCTCAGTCCGGACGAAGTGGACTTCGGGCAGCCGGTGCAGGTGCTGGTCAACGGCACAGGCGTGCTGGCCCGCCACGTGGAGCCCAGCGAACAGACACTGCTGACCTGGGCGGCCAGAGACCGCGACCGCACCATGCTGTTCGCGGCGGAACTGCCCATCCACGTGCCCGAATGAGCGCCTGCCAGCTGATCTGAATCAGGTCAATAGCCTGGCCCAGTCGGCGCCCGCATCCGCGACAGCCAGGAAGGACGGATTGAGAATGTCCGCCTTGGTGTTGTAGCGCAGCGACTGCAAATCTTCCCGCAGAACCGCCCCCCCGGCTGCCACCAGTACTGCCTGCGCGGCGGCCGTGTCCCATTCGCTGGTTGGCGCAAGGCGCGGATAGAAGTCGGCGCTGCCCTCGGCCAGCAGACAGAATTTCAGCGAACTGCCCCTGTTGACCAGGGACACTTCCGGAAAGTGGGCGGCCAGCCGCTGCAGCAGCACATCCATAGCCTCGGCCCCGTGTCGGTGGCTGGCCACCACGCGCAGCGACGCGGCCTGCAGCGCAGCCGTGTGGATTGCCTGCCAGGGCTTGCCGGTCTCGCACTTCCACGCGCCTGAGCCCGGTACCCCCAGCCAGCTGACGCCAGGCACGGGGGCATGCACAACGCCCAGCACCGGGACTCCGTCCCGAATCAAGGCGATGTTCACCGAAAATTCGCCATTGCGACTCACGAATTCCCTGGTGCCGTCCAACGGGTCGATCAGCCAGTATTCCTGCCACGCGCTACGCACGGCAAATGGCGGTAGTGCCGCTTCTTCAGACAGCACGGGGATGGTCGGCGTCAGCTCACGCAGCGCCTCCAGGATCAGCGCGTTTGCGCGGGTGTCCGCTTCGGTCAGGGGCGAGTCATCCTCCTTGTATTCCACCTTAGGCGCATCCGTGCGTCCGTATACCTCGAGAATCTCTTCGCCTGCGCGCTCGGCGATGGCGGCCACCGCCTCCAGCGTGCTTCTGATG
>CAISYX010000352.1 GCA_903889815.1 uncultured Gammaproteobacteria bacterium | reverse complement strand
GCGCTGGATGGCGCCCGACGCTCTGAAGCTGGCCGACTTTCCCGCAGCCAACCGCGCCATCATCCGGCGTCTGCAATTGCCAGATCTCCTGCCCATAACCGGTGCTGCCCCGTCCCCGGAGGCATTCCTTGAGCACTTCACACGGCTTTTGGAGGCCGGACATACCCTGGTTCAACTGCGTGCGCCGCAGCTGAATCGCGCCGAGTTTCAGCGAATTGCGCGCCAGAGTCTTCTGCTTTGCCGTGAATTCGGGTGCAAACTGCTGCTCAATGCCGATGCTGATCTTCTCGAGACCGTGCCAGCCGCAGGCTTTCATGCAACGGGCCGCTACCTTCAGACCTTGTCGGCAAGGCCGCTTGGAGAAGCGCAGTTGTTTGGCGCGTCCTGTCACTCGCTTGCTGAGTTGCAGCTTGCAGAAGCTCTGGGGGCGGACTACGCTTTTTTGTCTCCTGTGCTGGAGTCGTCTTCACACCCCGGTCAGCCTGGACTCGGCTGGGATGTTTTCGAGGCCTGGGTGCGCGCGGTGGGAATTCCCGTCTATGCACTCGGCGGTCTTGGCCTTGCAGATCTGCCTGAGGCGCGCCGTCGCGGTGCACTGGGCATCGCTGCCATCTCGGCGTTCTGGCGCTGAGAAGAGCCCGGCAAATCGTCGTTCCAGTGCTACTCTTGAAGATAAATGCCGCCAAGAGTGTGACTCGATTCACCGCTTGGAGAGGTAATAGATTGAATTTATTGGACTTAGGCGCATAATCCGGGCCAATACAGCAACCAGCAGCAAGGACCCCAGTCATGGCGAGAGGCTTCATCAAGGCGTGCCAGTGCCTGGCAACAGGTATTCTGTTGCTCGGCAGCCCCGTCCAGGCCGATCAAGCCGCGCTCCTGCAGGAAGCGGTGCTGGTGGAGGCCAATCCCTCACCCGACAAGCCTGCCCTGCGTGCCACCTATATGACCAATGACGGATGGGCTGTCACCAGCCCGTCTTTCATTGACGCCGCCGTTATGGTGTTTGATTTCGGCGAGCGCCGCTCAGTCAGTCGAGCGCTTCTGAGCCTGCCACTGGAGGCGCTGTATCCCCGCAGTGGTAAAGCACCACTTCGAGTGTTTGCCTTTGCGGATGATGGTCGCATCGATTTGTCGGACTACAAGGCTGGAAGCTCCATCGCAGTGGCGGAACTGGACGCCGTGGCGGCCTCCGGCGGCAATGCTGCTGCAACGCTGACAGTTGATGTGACTGGTGCGGTCAATGCCATTCTTCCGGGCAGCCGATTTGTGGGCATTCGTGTGCAGAGCACGGCGGTGCCCGCCGACGTGGCCCCCGCCTTCCCGGCCTGGACGGGCGTGAAATTCCGCCCGCTCTACAGTATGGAATTTACAACGGGCACGCCGCCCGCACTGCCAGTTGACCGGCCGCGTTTCGATGGTTTCACACTGTCGGTGCCAGGTGTCAGTGCTCCCGGCGTCGGTGCTTACAACGTGTCCCTGTCGCTGGTAAATGCCGATGCCGGAGAATTCGTGCTCAATGCTGCCACAGACATCTCGCCTCCCGGCAGCATCAGCGGGTCCGGCAGGCAAGGTCTCCAGCTGCTGGATTGTGCTGCATTCACAGTGCCCCCCGGGTCGCAGACGCTGGTGCCCGGTGCGCCAGCCTTTGATCCGCGTACCAGTGTTCTCGATATTCCCTCTATGCTGTTCTCGGGCAAAGAATACGCAGTCCGCATGCAGCTGATCGCGGGCACCACTCCCATGCGTTTCCGACTGCTGTCGCAGACTGAGATTCTGGCCGGGGCGCCCGTCCCGGAAGTGACCATCGCCCAGTTTGGGGGCAGTCTCGTCATTTCGCCCACCCAGGACTTCCTGCCTTTGTGCCACGGCTGGGTCTTGATTGGCGACACCAAGCGCAACGCCCTGGTGGAGCGCAACGTTGTCACGGGCGAGACCGGCGCAACCTACAAGTTCAATACAATTCCTGACGAGATGTTGCTGGATGCAGATGCTGGGCTGGTCTACTTCTCAACACTGCCGGAGAGCGAGCGCCTTTACATTCTCGACATCGCGTCTGGTGCTTTTACCTTCCATCGCTTGCGTGAAGGCGGCAGGAATTTTATCCCTGTGGATATTGCACTGGCCGAAGATAACAATCTCTTCACGCTACTGTTTGACCCCCTGCACGAGCTCGAAGAAAACGGACCAGCGGAAGACGGGCTGTGGATGGGCGTATTCAATCCAGAAGGCGATCCTGTCACGGCGGCCATTCCACTGCTGGCGCCTGTTCGCATCGAGTACGACCCTGTGCGCAGGCATGTGTTTCTGGCAACCGAATCCAATCTGGCTACGTTCGAATTCAATCCACTGAACAGCGCACTGACTTTTGTGCAAGGCACCGATATTGCCGTGGGCAGCGGCTGCACTGATTTCAGTATTTCGCCGGATGGCAATCGACTTGCCTATTCCTGCCCGGCAGGCAATGAGCGAACGCCTTCTACAGCCATCGTCGACATGGATCCGCTGGAGTACTACAACACCGACGGGAAGTGGATTCTGGAAAATGCGCCGGTCAGCGCCGTGTTCGACCAGTCAGGGGAGGTGTTGATCGCCACCGATGGCATCAAGCTCTATTTCTTCGATGTGAGCACCCATCTGCTGCACAGCAGCTACTCACTTGGGCTCTCAGAAGGTGAAACAGTCAACAAGGTGCGGCTGTCGCGCGATGGCAAGCTGGTGATGGTATTGCTCCAGAATGACGTGGGAGACGCGGCTGGCCGCATCCATTGGGTGCCGTTGCCAGCCTTTGCGCCCCTCTGAAGGTTGCGGCTGCGGGTTCTCAGCGAGGGTTGTCGTCGTCTTCGTCGTCGAGAAGAGGCGCCTCGGCAGGAATGGTGTTGCGTTCGCTTGCCCAGTCACCGAAGTCAATCAACTTGCAGCGCTGCGAACAAAAAGGGCGCCAGGGACTGGCTTCGCTCCAGACCACTTTCTTCATGCAGGTCGGGCAGTTCACTTCCAGGACACGCGTGTTCATTACTTTTCTTCCTGTGTAGTTGCTGCCGCGGCAAGGCGTCTATAGCGCTCGTCCATGGCGCGGACAGCTGAATCCAGTTCCTGCAGAGTGCCGTCGTTGAGAATGACATCGTCGGCCCTGGCACGGCGATGTTCGCGACGCCATTGGGAAGCGATGATGGCATCGACGGTGCGCGCATCCACAGAGTCGCGGTGCAGGGTGCGCTCTCGTTGCTTTTCTTCACAGGCATCAATCAGAAGCACGCGGTGCACCAGAGCATCCTGTCCAGTTTCCAGCAGCAGGGAATTGCTGAGAATTGCATAGGGTGTTTCCGGCAATGCTGCCGCAGCGCCTATTTGCTGGATGAGGTTTGCACGGATCAAGGGATGCAGCAACGCTTCCAGCCACCGGCGTTCGGCTGCGTCTGCAAACACCCGCTGGCGCAGCGTGGCGCGGTCGAGTTCGCCCGAGGGTAGCAGGATTCCGGATCCACAATGCCGGATGATTGCAGCGAGTGCTGCGGTACCGGGAGACACAACTTCGCGCGCCACCACGTCGGCCTCGATGACAGGGATACCGAGTGCTTCGAAACCCGCTGCTGCAGCACTCTTGCCACTGCCAATGCCACCAGTCAGCCCGACCAGCAGTTTCGAACCGGGAAGGTGGTGCGCCGTTTCGGCCATTCTCAGCCCGTCAACATCTGAATGTAGAGTTGCTTGAAGGTATCGCCCCATAAAAGTGCGATGAAGCCGGCACCGGCCAGGTAGGGGCCGAAGGGAATCGGGATATTGCGGTCACGACCCCGGAACACCAGCAAGCTGATTCCTACGATCGCGCCCACCAGTGAGGACAGAATCACGATCAGCAAAAGACTCTGCCACCCCATCCAGGCTCCCAGCGTGCCCAGCAGCTTGAAATCGCCGTAGCCCATTCCTTCCTTGCCCGTCAGTAACTTGAACGCCCAATAGAGCGACCACAGCGACATGTAGCCCACCGCCGCGCCCAGAACGGCATCTCGCGGAGAGACCAGCGCGCCGGGCAGCACCGCGCTCGCGAGCAGGCCAAGCCAGAGCAGAGGCAGCGTGATGTTGTCAGGCAGCAGCTGATGATCGAAATCAATCATCGTCAGTGCTATCAGGCTCCAGATGAGTACCAGCAGCGCCAGGGTCAGCGCCGTGGCGCCGAAGTGCCATGCCACCATGCCCGAGAGCACGCCGGTCACCGCTTCGATGAGCGGATATCGGATGGAGATCGGCGCCTTGCAGCTGGCGCAACGGCCTCGCAGCAGGGCATAGCTAATAATGGGCACGTTTTGCCAGGGACGGACCGGGGCGTTGCACAAAGGGCAGTGGGAATCGGGCTTCGCCAGGGTGAACACTTTGTGCCTGGCCACCGGATCGGCCTTGCTGAACTTTTTCTCTTCCAGCTCCAGAAATTCACAGCATTGCTGACTCCACTCGCGCTGCATCATCAGGGGCAGACGGTAAATCACCACGTTCAGAAAGCTGCCCACCAGCAGGCCCAGGATCACTGCCAGCACGATAAGGACTGCAGGGTTGTGCTGGATCATATCTATCACGGTCATGAAACGTTCTCTTGGTGGGCGGGGGCCGGGTCACACGACCTGGCCGAGCTGGAAGATGGGAAGGTACATGGCGATCATCAGGCCGCCGATCAGTGTGCCCAGTACGGACATGATGATTGGCTCCATCAAACTGGTCAGTCCGTCCACGGCGTTGTCCACTTCCGCCTCGTAGAAGGTGGCGCACTTGTCCAGCATTGCGTCCAGTGCGCCGGATTCCTCACCGATACCCACCATCTGAGTAATCATCGTCGGGAACAGGGCCGTTGTCCGAATGGCGAAATTGAGTTGCTGTCCGGCGCTGACGTCGTTCCTGATCTTGCGAGTGGCAGTGGAATAGACAATGTTGCCGGTGGCGCCCGCGACTGACTCCAGCGCGTCCACCAGAGGCACACCGGCGGCAAAGGTTGTAGAGAGTGTGCGCGTGAAACGTGCGTAGCAGGATTTTTCCACGATTGGGCCGATGATCGGCAGCTTCAAGGCTACGCGGTCCACAGCGTTGGCAAATTCCTTCGAGCGCAGTCGGGCCTCCTTGAAGGCGTAGCTGCCGATGAACAGGCCAATGACCACTTTCCACCAGTGAGCGATCGCGAGATCGGAAAGGCCAAGGACGAAGAGGGTGAAGGCGGGCAGATCCGCCCCGAAACTGGAGAAGGTTTCCGCGAACTGCGGTACCACCTTCACCAGCAGGATGCCTGTCACCACAATCGCCACCGCTACAACGGCTATGGGGTAGTTCATGGCCTTCTTGATCTTGGCCTTCAGGGCCTCGGTTTTTTCCTTGTAGGTGGCGACGCGGTCGAGCATGGTCTCCAACGCGCCGGACTGTTCGCCAGACTCCACCAGGTTGCAGAACAGCTCGTCAAAATAGCGCGGGTGCTTGCGGATCGAGTCGGCAAAACTGTTGCCGGCGGCAACGTCGTCACGCACGGCGCGCACCAGTTCTGCCATTGACGGGTTTTCCAGACTGTCGCCCACAATTTCGAAGGACTGCACCAGCGGAATGCCGGCCTTCATCATGGTGGCCAGCTGGCGGCTGAAGATGGCGATGTCGCCGGGGGTGATCCTCTGTTTTTTCGGTCCGAACAGGTCTTTGGGCTTGCGTTTGACCCTTGTCGCAATCACGCCCTGCTTGCGCAGTTGCGCTTTTACAAGGGCCTGACTCGCGCCGGGCATTTCGCCCTTGGTCTTCTTGCCATTCTTGTCGGTGCCTTGCCAAAGATAGATCGTTTGGTTCACTGATGCTGGAGTCGCCATGATCTTCCTCTCGTATGTGGGTCCTGTCGGGGGTGTGGCGGGCCTCAGACCACGCGATTCGCTTCTTCGAGACTGGTCAGCCCGGCAGCTACCTTGCGCAGAGCGGATTCCCTCAGACTGCCGAAGCCTTCACGCCGGGCCTGGTCTGCAATTTCTATCGCGTTACCGTCCTGCATGATAATACGCGCCAGACCGTCAGTAACAGGAACCACTTCATAGATTCCGAGCCTGCCTTTGTAGCCGTCGTGACAGGCGTCGCAACCCACCGGCGCGAACAGTTGCAGCGTGGGGATGTCAGCACTGTTGAAGCCAGCCTCCAGCAAGGCGGATTCGGGCAGCACCACCGGCTGTTTGCAGTGATTGCAGAGGCGTCTTGCCAGGCGCTGCGCGATGATCAATGACACGGACGTGGCGAGATTGTAAGACGGAATGCCCATGTTCCTTAGTCGCGTCAGCGTTTCCGCGGCGCTGTTCGTATGCAGGGTCGAGAGAACCAGGTGGCCGGTCTGAGCAGCCTTGATGGCGATCTCGGCGGTTTCAAGGTCGCGAATCTCGCCCACCATGATGATGTCCGGGTCTTGGCGCAAAAAGGAGCGCAAAGCACTGGCGAAGGTAAGTCCTATGCGTGGATTCACTGCCACCTGATTGATGCCCTCGAGATTGATCTCGACAGGGTCCTCCGCCGTGGAGATGTTGATTTGGGTGGTATTGAGGATGTTGAGACCGGTATACAGCGAGACTGTCTTGCCGCTGCCTGTGGGGCCGGTTACAAGAATCATGCCCTGACTCTGCCCCAGCGCACTCATGTAAAGTGCCTTCTGCTCCGGCTCATAGCCCAGTGCATCGATGCCCATTTGCGCACTGCCTGGGTCGAGAATACGCAACACCACTTTCTCGCCCCAGAGGGTCGGCAGGGTGTTGACGCGGAAGTCTATGGCGCGGGTACGTGAAAGTTTCATCTTTATGCGGCCATCCTGGGGCAGACGGCGTTCGGAGATGTCCATCTGCGCCATGATCTTCAGGCGAGATGCAATTCGGGAGGCCAGATTGAGAGGTGGTCTGGCAATTTCGCGCAGAATGCCATCGCTGCGCACGCGGATGCGGTAGCTCTTTTCATAGGGCTCCACATGAATGTCCGAACCTCCGCTGCGAATGGCATCAAGCAGTACCTTGTTTACAAAGCGCACTATGGGTGTCTCATCGGATGCATCGACTTCATCATCAGTGCCGCTGCCTGGATTCATCTCCACATGGAGGCCGTCGAGATCGGCGTCTTTCAGAAGGCTGCGCAGGGAGTCATTACCTTCGATCATGTCTATCAGCTGATCGATGGCCGGGGATAGCTGATTCTCGTCCACGAGAATGACGTCCGTGGACAGCCCGGTATGGAATTTGAGTTCGTCGAATGCCGGAGTGTTTGTCGGGTCGGATGCGGCCAGGAACAAGCGGTTGGCGCGTTTGAACAGGGGCAGTATGCGATGCTTGCGCAGCAGCTTCGGGTCGACAAGATCCCGCGGACAATTCGCAAGATCAAACGCGTTGAGATCGAGCAGCGGAGTGCCGTATTCCTGTGAGGCGGCAAGCGCAATGCGGCGACCGTCCGCGACCTTGTTCTTGATCAGGTGCGTGACAAAGGGAATCTTGTCGCGCCGGGCAAGGCGCAGTGACTCATCCGCCTGCGCTTCGCTCAGGAGGCCGTTGGTCACCAGTCGTTTCGCAAGGCCGCTCAGGGAGATCGTCATGTTCACGTGCTGCTATATGGTGTCGCTGTGCCAGGGAGTTGGCTGTCGCGTGCTGAGTATAGTTTATCGCCGCAGACGCCGACAGCGCGCTGCTGTCGCCTGCGGCCAAGGCTGTCGATAGCGGAACGTGGTTATTGAAGCGCTATAATTCGACATCAATGGTCTTCAATTGACAAAAAATGTCACAGAGGAATTCCGCAGCTTTGTGATGGACTTGGCATTGGAAAAATTTGTCTGACTTTTTGCTTTTTTTTAAAACGTTATATTTCAATAGCCTGTGTGATATTTCTGCACGCTTGGCCACAACTGGCACAACACGTGAAGTAATCACTGCAGTCCCTGCGACCCGATCGGGTCTGTGCGGGAACTTGTCAGAATCCAGAAACGCTTCCTAAACTCGTAAGCAATGCATAACAGGAGAACAATATGATTCAGTCCAAGAAAGTACAGCAAGGCTTCACCCTGATCGAATTGATGATTGTGGTAGCGATCATCGGCATTCTTGCCGCGGTCGCGCTGCCGGCTTATCAGACCTACACTCAGCGAGCGGCATTCTCGGAAGTGGTTCTGGCAACTACTCCTTACAAAAGTGCGTTTGAAGTGGCTGCCCAGACAAGCCGAATTGCAGCGCTGGCCGATGCTGATGCCGGCACCAACGGTATTCCTGCAGCGGCAGGAGCCACTGGTGAAGTCGCGTCCGTTACTGTAGCCAACGGCGTCATCACTGCGACTGGTGCTGCCACCGTGGGCGGTTTCACTTACGTCCTGACACCTGGCGGCGTGACTGCACCGATTCAGTGGGCAACGACAGGTACCTGCCTGGCAGCAGGCGTTTGCTTATATCCCTTCACGCGCTGCTGCGCTGCGCGGTACGGCAGCGCGTGAATTCCCCAACTACAGCTGGCTCATGATCCATCCGGGGTTCCCGTTGGAGATCGCGCGATGAACCGCTACTCAAAGCACACTGGTTTTACGCTCATAGAATTGATGATCGTCGTGGCAATCATCGGCATTCTTGCCGCCGTCGCGCTGCCCGCCTACCAGGCTTACGCGCAACGCGCCCGTTTCAGTGAAGTGATTCTCTCGACGAACCCCTACAAGACAGGACTGGGTCTCGCCATTCAGAGCGGCAGGATCGCTGATCTCGCGGACGCCGATGCGGGCACCAATGGCATTCCTCCCACTGCAGCAGCGACTGGCTGGCTGGCCTCCACTACGGTGACCAACGGCGTGATAATCGCAACGGGTACAGCGGACGTGGGGAGCAACACTTACACCTTGACGCCCACTCTGACAGTGCCCGTGCAATGGACCGAAGGCGGCACCTGCCTCAACATCGGACTGTGCTGACATACTTTGCAGGACGCCAAGCATGCTGCTGAATGGCTTCAAGTACACTCGCTATTCTGCATCGCTGATGCACTTTACTGGCAGCCTGTGTGTCTTTGCCATGCTCGTCGGTATTCTGCTGCAAGTGTGGTACCCGGCCCCTTACTTTTCTGCAGCGGGGGGGTGGCAGGGCTTGCAACTGGTTGCGGCCGTTGATCTGGTGCTGGGCCCGCTGCTCACCCTTGTCATTTACAACCCCGCCAAAAGCCGGCGCGAGTTGGGAATCGACATCTCGTCGGTGGTGCTGCTTCAGGTCATTGCACTGGTGTTCGGGATCAAGGCCGTCTATGAACAAAGGCCGGTGGCGGTTGTCTTCCTTGACACCAGTTTCTACACAGTTCCTGCGCTCGCAATCAGCAGTCAGGGGGTTCCTCTGACAGAACTCAAGCGTTTCGGCAACTCCTTCCCCGTGTACGTCTATGCCGAACGCCCAGAGTCCGGGCCGGACTTCGAGCGCTTTCTTCAGGCTGTCGAAAAGCAGCAGATTCCTCCCCATGAGCAAGTGCCCCTGTATCGACCACTCGGCGAGAATTTTTCCAGCATAATCAGGTCTTCATTGGACGTCGATGAGATAATGGCCAACAACGTCAACATGCGTGGCCAATTCGAAGCCTTGCAGGCTGAGTCAGGGCTGGCGCTGACAGAAATGCATGCGATTGCATTGACCTCGCGCTATCGCAACATTGTGCTGATGT
>CAISYX010000351.1 GCA_903889815.1 uncultured Gammaproteobacteria bacterium | reverse complement strand
TAAGTTGGTGTCCGGATTTATTGAACCACTACAGACACTCCCGCTGCACGACCAGCGCGCGGTCGGTGGCCAGGTGGATCAGGGTGTCTGTGGCAATAGGATGAAACCTCCCCTCCGCATCCGCTCCCTGCCGCAGGCTGATGATCAGCAGTCCGCCCGGCGCCAGCAGGTCGCTGACGATGCGCATAGCGCGCGCATGCTGGGTGGGCAGCAGATGCATCCACACGGCGCTGATCAGAATCAGGTTGTAGCGCTGGTCCAGCGCGCGCAGGCTGGTGAGTTCGGGCAGGCTGTCGTCCAGCCAGGTGATGCTGCCGGGCAACTGGTGGGCGAGGGAGTTGGTGTGGGCTTCGCCGCGCGTGCGCAGGGCGGCATTGGGTTCCACGGCGGTGACGTTCCAGCCTTGCGATGCCAGCCAGAGAGCATCACGGCCCGAGCCGGCGCCGATGTCGCAGGCCAGTCCCGGCTGCGCCGGCAGCAGGTCTTGCCAGCAGCGGTGAACATCAACGGCGGGGAGCGATTGATAGCGCTGGAAGAGGGCGTCCGCGTTCCGCGTGTAGTAGTCCATGAGTCTGGATCTGTCCAATGTTTTGCCCGGAGTCTTCGGGAGCGCTGCTGGAAAGTCAACCAGCCCCGCGGCGTGGTAGCGGGCGAGGGGGTGGTTCGGCGTATGATGTCTGCCACACATTTCCCAGGCGCCCGGACGCCTCCTTGCCATGAGTACTCGCACGCCGCCGCATTATTCGCCGTTTGAAGAACGCCTGAACGTCGGGTCCCACGCCCTGGGCTTCGTGCTCAGTCTGGCCGCGCTGGTGGCCCTGCTGTGGCAGGCGCTGGCCAGTGAGTCGGCCCTCACGCTGGTCAGTTTCGGGCTGTTCGGGTTGAGTCTGGTCACGCTTTACGGCGTGTCCACGCTCTACCACAGCTCGCAGGACGCGCAGCGGCGGGCGCGTCTGCGCATTGCCGATCACGCGGCCATCTACGGGTTGATTGCAGGCACGTACACGCCGTTCACGCTGCTGGTGCTGCCGCAGGGGGTGGGCTGGACCATTTTCGTGGCGACGTGGTCCATGGCACTGGCGGGCATTGTGCTGAAGATCTTCTTTACGGGGCGGTTCCGGCTGTTGTCCACGCTGCTGTATGTGTTCATGGGCTGGATCATCGTGTTCGCCATCACGCCCCTGGTGGAGTCGCTGCCGGGTGCCGGCCTGCGCTGGGTGGTGGCGGGGGGCATTGCCTACACGCTGGGCGCGGTGCTCTACAGCATCCGCCAGCTGCCGTTGAATCATGCCGTGTTTCACTTGTTCGTGCTGGTGGGCAGTGCCTGCCATTTTGTGGCGGTGTATGCCTATGTGCGGTGACTTGCCGTTGACTTCTGCCGGCCATTCATGCGGAATCGGCGCTGCGAGACCCAACCCCACCCGGAGAACAACATGAAAAAAATCGGATTTCTGCTTGCCCCCCTGTTTCTGCTGAGCAGTGCACTGCTTGCCCAGGCGCCCGCGGCCCCTGCTGCAACGCCGGCGGCGCCCCCCGCGCCCTGCGGCCCGGCTGCACAGCTGAGCGACACCCTGGCCACCAACGTGGCGGCCGATTCACGCTGCTTCGAACTGCGCATGTACACGGCCCAGGCCGTGGACGACGCCCCGAGCATCAACACACTGCACCAGCGTTTCCGCGAGGCGGAGATCGGCATATTCCAGCGCCTGGGCGCCGAGATCGTGGCGGTGTGGCAGCGCATGGACGACCCGAACACGCTGGTGTGGATGCTGGCCTACCGCGACCGCGCACACCGCGACGAAGTGTGGGCCGCGTTCCGCACCGACCCGGAGTGGGTAGCGCTGCTGGAAAAATACCCGGTGCCCTTGCAGGTGCAGTCCTACATGCTCAGCACGACGGATTATTCGCCGCTGAAGTGAGGGCGGGAGGATTTTGTGGGAGCGGGCTTGCCCGCGAACATTCTGAAAAGAATCTGTTCGCGG
>CAISYX010000350.1 GCA_903889815.1 uncultured Gammaproteobacteria bacterium | reverse complement strand
CCGACCTGCGTTTGAACGAGCCACGCTATGCGTCGCTGCCCAACATCATGAAGGCCAAGAAGAAGCCCATTGACACGGTGACGCCCGCCGATCTCGGCGTCGACGTCCAGTCTGGCCTGCGCACCCTGAGCGTGGAGGCGCCGCCCGCGCGCTTGGCCGGCATCAAGGTTGGTAGTGTTGACGAACTGATCGCCAAATTGAAAACAGAAGCCAAGGTCATTTGAGCCGCTGCATCTGATCACCCCATTCGCAAGTTTGCAGAAGGACAAAACATGAGCATCCTGGTTATCGCAGAGCACGACAATGTTTCCCTGAAGCCCGCCACCCTGAGCACCATCACCGCCGCCCTGGCTATCGGTCCGGATGTGGACGTACTTGTGGCTGGCGCCTCCTGTGCGGGAGTCGCGGCAGCGGCGGCGTCAGTCCCGGGAGTCAGCAAAGTGCTGCTGGCCGACAATAATGCCTATGCCAATCAATTGCCTGAGAGCGTCGCAGCGCTGGTGGTGGAATGCGGCTCGTATACCCATATCCTCGCGGCGGCTACTACAACAGGCAAGAATTTCCTTCCGCGTGTGGCAGCTCTTCTGGATGTAGCACAGATCTCCGACATCATCGCAGTCAAGTCTTCCGATACCTTTGTTCGCCCGATCTACGCCGGCAATGCGCTGGCAACTTTACATTCCAGTGATGCGGTCAAAGTGATTACAGTGCGCACCACTGCCTTCGCGGAAGCCGCCATCGCTGGCAATGCGGCGCCGGTTGAGACTCTGGACATCGTCAAGGAGCAGACCCTGTCAACCTTTACCGGCCAGCAGTTGTCCGTGTCGGAGCGCCCGGAACTTACCGCAGCCTCGATCATTGTTTCCGGTGGCAGGGGAATGCAGAGCGGGGAGAACTTCAAGCTGATCGAGAAAGTCGCAGACAAGCTGGGTGCCGCCATTGGCGCTTCCCGTGCGGCAGTCGATGCCGGCTTCGTTCCCAATGACATGCAGGTAGGCCAGACGGGCAAGATCGTTGCGCCGGAGCTCTACATCGCGGTTGGTATCTCCGGTGCAATCCAGCATCTGGCGGGCATGAAAGACAGCAAGGTGATCGTCGCCATCAACAAGGACGCCGAGGCGCCAATTTTTCAAGTGGCTGACTATGGTCTCGTGGAGGATCTTTTCAAGGTGTTGCCGGAGCTGGCCGAGAAGCTCTGATCCGACGTTTTTCGACTGATGAAAAAGGCCCGTGATTCTTGCGAATCACGGGCCTTTCTTTCTGACTTACTCTTCTGACTGCTGCTTTTGAGCCGCTTCCAACATCTGCCGACGCTTGATCTCGCGTGGATCGTTGGGCGCGCGTCCTCCAAAAGCCGGGATGACTGGTGCCGCCGGCGCTGCCGGTTCTGCCGGTTCTGCCGGAGCCACCTCGCCAATTGGCGCAGCTGCAGCTTCGACGACCGCCGGGGCAGGCGCTTGCGCTTCTGCGACAATCGCAGTCGGAGCAGCCACTTCTTCTGCTGCCTTGGCAGCAGGTTCGCGGCTAAAGGCTGGCTCTGCGACAACCAAGGCTTCGGACTCAGCGACGCTCTCTTCAACAATCGCCTCATCAGCAAATTGCAGAGTGTTCTGCGTCTCTTCCGACGCCGATTCGGCTGCAACCGCAGCAGTGCCGCCGTCGCCAGCGCCAGTTTCGCCTTCTGCAGTATCGCTTGCGCCGCGATTGCGACCGCGGCGACGGTCAGAAGGACGTCTGTTGCGGCGTGGAGTGCGTGGCGTTTCGCCACTCTCAGCGGCCTCTGCTTCTTCGTCGGCTGTCGGTGCCGCCGGCGCTGGCGCAACATTGCCGTCGATCTCCATATCCATGGCAATGTCTTCAGCAGTAATGTCAGCATCCACAGCAATATTGTCGATGAAGCGCGGACCGTCCTGAGAGGGGACTTCTGACGGGATGTCGAAATCGTCTAGCACTGCTTCTACTGCCCCATCTATTGCCGGCAAGGAACTTGCTTCATCAGGACGGGGGCCACGACGACGCTGATTGTTGTTGCGTGGGCGGCGATTGCCACTGCGGCGCTGCGCGCCACGGGCTTCCGCATCACCAAGCACTGAACCATCTGCTGCAGGCACTGCATCGTCTTCAGAAGGCAGCTCTTCGCGTCGGAGTTCGCGCTTCTCGTCTCGGCGGCCGTCACGTCGCGGTTCATCACGATTGCCGGGCTGCACACCCGCACCTTCGCCACCGCGGCCACGATTGCCTCGTTTGCGCCCTTGCGCTCCCGGTTCTTTCGAAGATGTATTGCCTTCCTGCACAGGTACATCAACACGTTCCACGCGCTCTTCTGCGCGCGTCTCGCTGCTTTCCCCGCGATTGCCATCGCGAGCGCCCTCACGGCGACCACCTTGCTTGCCACCGCGACGCGAATCGCGATCCCGGCCACGTTCGCGATTGCCGTCGCGGCCGCGACCTGGTTTGTCTTCACGAACTTCTGTCTTGGGAGCGACAACTTCCTCGTCGCCTCCAAACAGGCTGCCGATGGCGGAGAAGATACTGCCAAAAAAGCCTTTGCCTGCCGGTGCACTGGCAGCCACTGGCTCTGCAGCTGCAGTGGGGGCAGGCATCGGTGCGGGAGGTTGAGACAGGACGGGTGCCTGAACTGCCGCTTGCTGCGGT
>CAISYX010000349.1 GCA_903889815.1 uncultured Gammaproteobacteria bacterium | reverse complement strand
GGAATAATTCTCAATAACGATGCCTCCTGGTACGTTCAGGTCATTGAGGATAATTTTGGAGCCGCCCTGGACGAAAAAGGTTGTGATTGGAGATCGTTGATACGTAAGCGTCTAGCTAAGCACATCCCCGAACGGTCTCGACCGACACCGACCAGGGCATCAACGCTTCCAACTCGCTTTCCGGCGTTTTGGGCAAGGTCGTGAACAGCCACTTCAGATAGTGGTACGGCTCATGACCATTGGCCTTCGCGGTTTCGATGATGCTGTAAAGCCTTGAACTCGCGACGGCGCCATTGCCGGTGTTACTGAACAGCCAGTTCTTCCGGCCCACCACGAAGGGCCGGATGGCATTTTCCGTGGCGTTGTTATCGATCGGCCACGCACCGTTCTCGGTGAAGCGAGTGAGTTTTTCCCAGTATTTTAGCGTATACGCCACAGCCTCGCCGAGTTTTCCCTTGGGGACGACCTCCCGCTGGGTCTTGTCGAGCCACTCCCGGAACTGGGCAAGCACCTGCACGGTCTTTTCCTGACGTCCATTGAATCGGTTTTCCGGGCTCGCCTGTGTGTAGTCACGTTCGACGGCATAAAGCTTTGCGAAGTAGCTCAGCGCCATGTCGATGCGGCCATTTTTGGTCTTGGCAGGCATGGCCTTTTGAGCTTCGACGAACTTGCGTCTTGCGTGAGCCATGCAACACAGGTGCGTCAGACCATTGGTTCTGACCACAGCATTGTAGCCTTCATAACCATCGGTCATCAGTGCGCCACGGTAATCATGCAGCAGCTTGATCGGCACGTCGCCGGAACGTGTCGGCTCGTAATGGAAGAGAATCACCCGCTTGTCCGGTGGACCACCGCGTCGAACCCACATGTACGATTTACTCTGTGGTGCTTTGTCCGGCGCCTTGGGATCCTTGAGCACCTGAACCGCGGTTTCATCCATCTGGATCAGGTCGCCCTGTGTGAGCGTGGCATCAAGGTGGTCGGCGTAGGGCTCCAGCCGCTCTGCCGCCTTCAGGATCCACTGTGACAGCGTTTGGCGCGATACATCGATATCGAGGCGCTCCAGGATATTGCTCAGCCTGTAGAGCGGAATGGCATCCTGGTACTTGTGGGTGATCACCGTGGCCAGTGTGGCTTCTGTAGCATTGCTCTTGGGCAGGAATGACTCCGGCCTCTCGGCGATGCGTACAGAGCCTTCGCAGGCTTTGCACGCGTACTTCTTGCGAACATGACGAACGATTCGTACCTGGGCCGGAATCAGATCGAGTTGCTCACTGGTATCTTCACCAATCTCGACACGCTGACAACCACAGTCGCAAACCAGATCCTGGCCAGCCAGCACGTACGTCTTGGTGATACGCGGAAAGTCAGCCGGGAAGCGGGTGCGGACCGGCTTCTTCTTGCTGCCATCGGAGTCCGGTCGGGATTCGTCTTCCGTGGACTCGATTACCGCCGGTGTTTCGATCACGACAGAATCCGCATCATCGAAGAGTTCGATCTGGTCCGGTGATTTCTCGCTACTGGCGCCAAAACGCTGATGGCGTGACAGGCGGAGATATTCCTCAAGCGTCTCAATCCGCGTTTGAAGGCGTGAGAGCCGATCAACCATTTTCTGCTTTTCAACCGATTCGGATGCCTGCGACAACAGCAATTCATGCACTATTGTCTTGAGTGCATCGACGTCGTCAGGCAGTGTATCGGTAGCGTTTTTCATGGTGCGTATTATACCGCACCACGGGCCTAAACTGAACGAAAAAACAACGACTTATGTGGCGGAGATCGCCAGAGATCGAAGCCATCCAGCAGCCAATTTAGCATCTCACCATCCATGGTGATCGTGCCATCGCTGACATGGGTCGGCCACTTGAAACGCTCACGCTCAAGACGCTTTTGCCAGAGGCAGAATCCGTTGCGCTCCCAATAAAGAATCTTGATCTTGTCCCTATCCCGGTTGGTGAACACGAACAGCGCCTCCTGAAACGGATCCATCCCCAGCACCGACTGAACGACCTGGCTGAGACCATTGATCGAACGCCGGAAATCCATCGGCGGCACGCACAGGAAAACATTCTTGATGTCATGACGGGGCCGCATCATGGGGCAGGCTCCAGCGCCCGAACCGCCTGTGCAAGCCAGCCCACGTCCGGTAGACTGTCAAAGTGCATACGGAGATGGCCAACGCTTACCACTAGCGCCACCTGTTCGCGCGGAGCAAACGACTCGGCTCGGACTACTCGCGCAAATGGTACCGGCGCGCCAGGGAATTCCAGTTTGCCTTCTGCGCGAAGCCGCCGGCGCCAGTTGTAGAGCTGCTGAACATCCAGCTTGTGGGTGCTGGCATAGGTCGATATTTTCTGGCCGGACTGCTCCGCTTTGCGGATGTGATCAAGCCAGAAGGATTCGCGGCGGGGTTTTCCAGGCATCGATGGTTCTCCTGTGGTGGAAAAGCGTCGATGATGGAGGAAGCGAGGACGGAGTTTTAGATGTAATTGGCCAGACGCTTACGCTCCAGCCCGTTCAGCAATGCCAAGGCTTTTTTTTGGAGATCGAGGCATTGGTCTTTGATAAACACTTGTTTTTTGAGCCTTTCGATCTCTTTTTCGAGTTGGGCAATGCGTTTCTGCTCAGCCGTCATGAGCGGCTTTGGTCCTGGGGCTGTCTTGGCCAATCCGGCGACACCGGATTCAGCAAACTCGCGCCGCCACTGTGCAAGTTGCGCGTGATAAAGTCCAGCTTCTGCTGTGATGTCATTGATGTTTCCATTGTCTTGTTTGCGGTCTTAAGCTGGGCGAGGGTCTGGCCGAAACGGTTCCAGGCAAAGGACATGTGGAAAAGGAAAGACTCTCGATAAACACCGCGCGTTTGGTGGAGAGAGAGAGTGTGTGAGAGGGACCCTTTGTGAAAGGGAAGTGCCACGTGAAGGGGTGTGGGTGGAGTGTGTGTGGGGTGTG
>CAISYX010000348.1 GCA_903889815.1 uncultured Gammaproteobacteria bacterium | reverse complement strand
TGATACAGGTGGCTGTGGTGCCATGTTGCGCTCCAGTTGGAGATCTGGCTGATCTGCTCTGTGCGACCCGTGGCCGGATAGTAGATTTCCAGCGAGGCAGCGCGCATGCGCAGGTGACCGTGCGGCTGGAAGCTGTCGATACGCACCGGGTGGTCGAACGAGTGGAAGCCCTGCGTCATGGCTGTGCCATTCGGCGGAACAATCAGCTCGCCCTGATTCAGACGATACAGGCTCAGGTCCTGCTTGAAACGCGCCTAGTTCTCGTAGCCTTCCGGGTGCAGCCAGATGCCGATCTCGACGACGTTGTCCTCGATCACAGTGCCCGGTGCTGTTGCGCCTACTCCACCGGGGAACAGGTGAATGTCCCAGCGAATGCGGGCATTGGCTGGCAGTGTGCGGCAGACGCCTTCCGGGGCAATCTCGCCCCACTTGCCCATCGCATACTCGGTCAGCATGCCGACGTCTTCATACTCGCCATCGGCGTTCCTGACCTCGACGTTGGAATTGGCGTGGTGCACCACGGCCTTCGCGTTGCCGGCCGGCTTCACCTGGATGGCCTTGATGCAGCGCTCAGTCGTCAGGCCTGTCTCGACGTAGGGGCGGTGCCACATGTCATTGCCGAGGGCGGGCACATCAATCGGAGCGGAGTCGAGAATCAGCGTCGGCTGACCAAATTGCGGGGCAAAATTTCACTCATCGCTGGCTGGCAGGTTGGCTACCGGATGCGAACGATCACCCCAGTCCCCTTCCGGAGCCCCCTGGGCAACCCACTGAGTGACTGTGTTGATTTCTTCGTCGGACAGACGCCAGTCACCTTGCAGATCCTGAATGCCGATGTGATCGTCATAGGAGTAGGGATGCATTTCCTTGTTGGCAACACGCATGCCGATCAGGGGAGCCCAGGGACGAACCTGTTCGAAGTTGGTCAGCTGCATTGGGCCGACACCGCCTTCACGGTGGCAGACAACGCAGTTGTCCGTAATGATCTGAGCGACGTGATCTGCATAGGTGATCTCGCCGGAGTCGATGGACAGACCGGACTGCGCCTGCGTCTGTGCACTCATGCCCAGGGCCGCGAGAACGGCGACGCCGAGCGCAGCCTTTCCGGAGTGCCTGATATTCCAATACTGCTTGATGTTCATGTTCCTCTCCTTACCAAGTAAATGATCGAACAGCCAATGCGTCAGTCGTACATTGCGATCGTTCGTCAGCGTTCCGAACTGGTCTTTCTTGTGTTATGAAACAGCAACTTGCCATGCCGAGCAGCGTCTCGCTCAGACCAGAACGTCAATATAACCCTTGGAACCCGGCGTTCAAGTTCGGTGAAATTGGTTTTATTGATGTAGATCAAGATTTGTAGCTTTGCCATTCCGGAACCATCAAAGAACAAGTCAGGAAAAGCGTCTCTTGTCACTACCAGGCCAGCCAGACATGGCCTGCTGTTGACGCCTGGTGTCGTCCAGCAACCCGAAGCGCTACACTGCATGCCACCAGGCATTTCTTCGACTGTCACAAGGACTCCCCATGAAAGCCACACTGTTCATGACCCTCATCGCCCTCGCCGCGCTGGGGGTTGCCTTTCTCCAGTATCAGGAAGCGGCTTCCCTGCGGGGCAGCCTGACGCGCAGCGAGGAAGCCAGACAGACCCTGCAGGCGCTGGTGGACGCGAATGTCGCTCAGCAGGACAGTGTCCAGCAGCAGGTTCAGCAATTGGAAGACAATCTGCGCAGTGCGTCCCAGCAACTGCTGCAGTTGTCGAGCAGTCTGCAGGAAGCCCGGGAGATGCTGGTGCCGCCAAACCCGGCGCCTTGAGCCCCCCCCTCCAGGCTCAAGGCCTTCCCGCCGGAAAGCGCAGCTAGTTGATGACCTTCTTGGTGGAATTCTTTACATTAGCCTCCATCTAGACGAGCAGTTGCTGCATCGTCCGAATCCTTCTGGAGAATCCTATGTTCTACGCCCCGATCTCTGGGTCTGCCCGATCTGCCCTGGGCGCCCTGGTGCTGTTTTCGGCTCTCTTTGCCTGCAGTCCGCAAACGCCAACAGTCCCCAGTGAAAGTCCTGCTGCCGAGACGACGTCGAGCGTCAGCGCCGGCTATCGTCGCATCAACGCCGAGAACAGCGCCGACGCCCTGAACACCCAGATCTTCGAGCTCGACAACGGCCTGCAGGTGTACCTGACCGAGAACCATGAAGAGCCCCGCTTCTATGCCGAGATCGCCGTGAAGGCCGGCAGCAAGAATGACCCGGCCGACGCCACCGGTCTGGCCCACTACCTGGAGCACCTGCTGTTCAAGGGCACTCAGGAGATGGGCACGCTGGACTACGCGGCCGAGAAGCCGTATCTGGACCAGATCACCACCCTCTACGAGCAGCATTTCAACGAGACCGATCCTGCCGCACGCGCTGCCATCTATGCCGAGATCAACCGCGTCTCCCAGCTCGCCGCGCAGTACGCCATTCCCAATGAAATGGACAAGCTTTACAACGCCATGGGCGCCTCGAATCTGAATGCCCACACCTGGCATGAAGAGACTGTCTACAAGGTAGGCCTGCCTTCCAACCGTCTGCAGCAGTGGGCCACCATCGAGTCCAGCCGCTTCATCGACCCGGTCTTCCGGCTGTTCCACACCGAGCTGGAAACAGTTTATGAGGAGCAGAACCAGAGTCTGGACAATCGTGATCGCGTCTCTTACTACGCCATGGGCAAACTGCTTTACAAGAACCATCCCTACGGCCAGCAAACCACCATTGGCGACTCCGAGCACCTCAAGAACCCGTCGCTCGTCTATATCCAGAATTATTTCGACACCTACTACGTGCCCAACAACATGGGCATCTTCATCAGTGGCGACATCGATATTGACCAGACAATCGCCACTATCGCCGAGCATTTTGGCAAGTGGGAGCGCAAGGAAGTGCCGGAAGTCGGCCCGTGGCCAGAAGAACCGATTCAGGGCGTCGAGCGCGAAACCGTGAAGTACCTGGGCGAAGAAGAGGTGCAGATTGCCTTCCGCACCGTGCCCAACGGCCATCCTAACAAGGAGGCCCTGATGCTGGTGGACATGATTCTGGACAACCG
>CAISYX010000347.1 GCA_903889815.1 uncultured Gammaproteobacteria bacterium | reverse complement strand
GCCATGATCACTTCACCGGCCTTGAAAAACTTCTCAGCTTTCAGAGTATCCATACTGTGCCGCACCTAAATATGTACGTCGCATCGACAACTTGTGATCCAATATCAACTCATTAACCCAAGCGCATGATTTGATTAATTATATACTTCATTGCACGCATTGATCAAATGCTGTCCGCAAATGCCTCAAGTACAAGCGCAATCTGGTGATCACTGATTCCGAGATGAGTCACCAGTCGCAAGCGCTTGGAAGGAGTGATTCTGATACTCTTCCTCAGCAGGCGTTGCCGGATGGTCTCAACATCGTATTGACTGCAATCGACGTAAACCATGTTGGTCTGTACTGGATCAATCTGAAAACCCAAAGAGACCAGCCCATTACCCAGCGCAATGGCTCGGGAATGATCGTCGGCGAGCCTCTCTACGTTGTGCTGCAACGCATAAAGCCCCGCTGCCGCAAGTATTCCGGACTGCCGCATACCCCCTCCAACTACCTTGCGCCATCTCCGCGCTTCGCTGATGAACGGCGCTGACCCCAGCAGCACGGATCCTGCAGGCGCACCAAGCCCTTTGGAAAGGCACACTGAAATCGAGTCAAACATGGTCGTAATGACTTTTACGTCTACTCCCATTGCAACCGACGCATTGAATACTCGAGCCCCATCCAGATGAAGACGCAAGTCGTGCTGCTGTGCAAAGACTGGCAAAGACAGCAGATACTCGAGGGGGAGAACCTTGCCTTGCATCGTGTTCTCAAGGCACACAAGCGAAGTACGCGCAAAATGAATGTCGCGCGGCTTGATGGAAAGCCGAACTGCCTCCAGATCCAGGGTCCCATCTTTGCAGAATTCGAGCGGCTGAGGCTGAATTCCTCCCAGTACTGCCCCGCCTCCTCCTTCATACTTGTAAGTATGCGACTGCTGCCCGGCAATATACTCATCGCCTCTGCCACAATGGGTAAGAAGTGCCACCAGATTGGACTGTGTTCCAGTTGGGAGGAACAATCCTTCGGCCTTCCCCAGTCTTCGCGCAAGCGTTTCTTCCAAGAGCCGCACCGTGGGGTCCTCTCCATAAACATCGTCGCCAACCCGGGCGCTTTGCATTGCACTGCGCATACCATCGCAAGGCATTGTCACAGTATCGCTACGCAAATCGATGAATTCATCAGGACAGATCATGAAATGTTCCCCTCAGTGATGGTGCGCAAAGGGAACTTGCGACTGGCAAGTAAACTGTCACGCGGCCGCCAGCTTCCCTTCGTAAGCGGCCTGCGGCCGGCAACAGAGCCATTGAAGAGATATATCCAGGCATCGCCATGAACAGTCGATATTGTCTCCCGACGGTACAGACTTGAACGTGGCAACTTGGGATCACATTCCTCAAGTTGATCCAACGCAAGCAGGACGTTCGGCTCGATCCAGTATATCTCGACCTCTATGCCATCGGACTTCCCAAGCCTTGCTCCCGGATATGCTCCAAGGTCGTAAAGCAGAATCGAATCAAGGCTGTCAGTTCCCAGAAACAGTGAATCCTTCAGAACGTGATTGTTCTCATGCCCTCGCTTCAATGTGCCATAGACCGCAACGCGGCACGAACTCTTGAAGTCTTCGCTAACCTGCATCTCAGTACTCCGAGTACTTCTTTGAGCTGCCACGCACGAGGTCTGCCGGATACTTTGCTTCGTTCTTCTTCATTTTGGCTGTCACGGAAGAGGCGATATCAATCTCCAGACGATCTGCCAGTCGGACCAGATAAACTTGCACATCTGCGATCTCGTCTGCGACTCGTGCTCGCACTTCTTCAGACAACTGCTCGGACTGTTCTTCAGTAAGCCATTGGAAAATTTCGCTCAGTTCCGCAGCCTCTACCCCGAGGGCCATGACGAGGTTCTTGGGCGAATGGAACTGGTTCCAGTCACGCTGATCTGCAAAATGACGCGCATTGAGTTTGATTTCTTCAAGATCACTCACTGTATACTCCTTCAAGCACTCTGCCTGTTGTGATTGCTTTGTACGATTTACAACAGGACCAGGATGGCCGCACCGAAACTACCCCTTGTTGTTATCCCTGTGCAATCGAATTCTTGTGTTTTCAAACCTCGCCATGCTTCGCATATGTCTGATTGAATTACCAAAACAGGTGCTTTATTCTGTCGGTCCATTTAGCAATCCAAGGGAGAGTTCTCCGCCGTGTCAAACTACAATAAAAGTATCAAAACAGCCCTGATGTCACTGACAGCAGCTGTGGCTGTCATCCCCATGCTGAGCTTTGCCCAGCCTGATATGCAGCCAGTGAATGATCTGCCCAATCCGTACCAGACCATTGAAGGCTGGGCCAAAATGCCCGCCGGAAGAAGCTGGGGTTCCACAAGTGCCGTTGACGTTGATATTGATGGAACCAGCATATGGGTAGGTGAACGCTGCGGCGGTAACGTCGGCCCTTGCGCTACCACCAATCTGGATTCAATTTTCAAGTTTGACGCCAATGGCAACATGCTCACAAGCTTCGGCGCGGGCCTTGTAATGTGGCCACATGGTATCCATGTGGATTTCGAAGGCAATGTCTGGGTTACTGATGGCCGCGACAACCGCGCGCAGGACGGTTCTCACACTGGTGAGCTTAAAGGCCACCAAGTGCTGAAGTTCAGCCCTGAAGGCGAGCTGTTGATGCGTATTGGCGAACCAGGTGGTGCACGCGAGCCTGGATATCTGTTTCAGCCAAACGATGTATACGTCGCCCCCAACGGCGACATTTTCATCGGCGAAGGCCACTCCAACGCTGCTGGTTCAACTTCACGAGTTCTGAAATTCAACAGCCAAGGCGAATTCATCAAGGCATGGGGCTCTTTGGGAACCGGTCCAGACCAGTTCCAACAGCCGCATTCTCTGGCCATGGATTCTCAAGGCCGTCTGTTCGTTGCGGACCGCGGCAATAACCGAGTCGTGATATTCGATCAGGAAGGCAACCTTTTGGACACGTGGTATCAGTTCAGCCGCAATAGTGGCCTTTATATCGACAAGAACGATATCCTTTATGCTGCAGATTCTGAATCCGGCTCAGTCAATCCTGACCACGTTGCATGGTTGCGTGGAATTCGGATAGGCAGCGCGGTGACAGGCGAAGTGACCGCATTCATTCCGGATCCAAATCCGGATTGCACCGGCACATGCACAGCAGAAGGCGTAGTAGTAGATGCAAATGGCATAATTTACGGGGCGGAAGTTGGACCCGTGGGCGGCATTAAACGCTACGTTCGTCAGTAATCTGACAGATTGCGCTGTAAAGAAAAGGGCGTCCAAGTGGACGCCCTTTTTTATTGGTCGGGACAGCAGGATTTGAACCTACGACCCCCACACCCCCAGTGTGGTGCGCTACCAGGCTGCGCTATGCCCCGAATTTCTAAATATCAAACGAAGTCTTCTGAAGTAAATCTGAAGGAAATCTGGACTTGATACACTCTGACTAATTGTCGATGAGGCTAGTTGCAACACCTCTCAGACATCAACTGCCACCTCGGAAAATCGGCGGAAATCATACCTCATTTTCATAATTGTGCTATTACTTCTTCCAGATCTTTAATCAGATCGGCAAACAATCTGCTGTCTACTGCCGTCTTGGCGGGCTCCTCAGCGCCACTCATCCTTTGCCGCGCCCCTCCAATTGTGAACCCCTGATCGTATAGCAGAGACTTAATCTGACGGATGAGTACCACATCCTGACGCTGATAGTAGCGGCGATTTCCACGTCGCTTTACTGGCTTCAACTGCGGAAACTCCTGCTCCCAATAACGCAGAACATGAGGCTTGACCGCACAAAGCTCCCCTACCTCACCGATTGTGAAATAACGCTTGGGAGGAATTGGAGGCAATTCATCGTTATTGCTTGGTTCCAGCATAACTTTCCACTCTTGCTTTAAGCTTTTGACCCGGCCTGAATGTCACTACCCGTCGTGCCTTGATTGGTATCTCCTCTCCAGTCTTGGGATTGCGACCAGGACGCTGCTTCTTGTCTCTCAGGTCAAAGTTGCCAAAGCCGGAAATCTTTACCTGTTCATTGGACTCCAGCGACAAACGAACTTCTTCAAAGAACTGCTCAACAAGCT
>CAISYX010000346.1 GCA_903889815.1 uncultured Gammaproteobacteria bacterium | reverse complement strand
TGGTTGGCTGACAGAGCACGCATGCTGGCGGTCAGTGTCTGGCTGGCCATGTCTGTACCAGTCTGCCTGGCGTTGTAGGACGGCACCTGTGTGGCGATTGCGTTCATCAGATCGGGGGAGCCGCTTTCCTTGAGCATCTCGGCATTGATCATCTGCACGGGCGCGGGGCTGTCAGAGACGGCCATGCCGGAGCGGCGTGAACCGGTGATCAGGATCTCGCTGACTTCCGCAGCGGGGGCGGCCGACTGTGCCATGGCCACTGGAGCGAAACTTCCGGCGATCAGGCAGGTAGCGAGGAAGAGCTCAGTGCGTTTGAAATGTTTCGGTGTATTCATTCAATGACTCCGGTCTGTGACATATGTGGGGTATGGAGGAGCAATCGCCCGGACACTGGTGTTGATTGCAGTGCTACCCGGATTTTTGCAGGATCTGTGCCAGAGTAATTTTGTGATGAGGAGATGAACTGCAGAGTGCGAAATTGTCACATTTGCGTGCACGCTTTCGGGAAGCGTGTTCCAGAAGCAGGCAGCAATGTGTGCTACATACTGCCGGAGCACTGTGTTGGTGCTCGATTTGCGCTGAGGTGGCTGCTTTGGTGCGGGACTGGTGGCTTCGCCATGGTGCAGCACCGGGAATTATGCACTTGAATGGTTAGCGCAGAGTGTTCGGCACCCAACAGTCATGGGAACTGGAAGTCGCTATTGTTCTGCGCTGGAGCATCAGGTCAACCGGTTGCAGTGCATGCGTCTGCCATTCAACATGGCGACTTCCCGCAATGGGGTGCCTTGGCTGTTGGCGTAAAAAGTACTTGGGAAGGTGGTACCGGAGGTCGGACTTGAACCGACACGTTATCTCTAACACCGGATTTTGAGTCCGGCGCGTCTACCAATTTCGCCACTCCGGCAGCGTAGAAGGGCGTGCATTATAACAGCAAAGTCAGCATGCGCAATGGGCTGGGGGCGGCGTGTTTCCTGCCCTCCAGACTACTGTGACAAGCGCGTTGCAATGCGCCGAAGCTGCTGAAAAGCTTGGTTTTGTGGCCCGGCTCAGGCACACTCGCAGGCCATTTCGAACCACCTCCACCGGAATTCTCCTGGCATGCAACTCTCCGATTTTCGCTTCGATCTGCCCGATGAGCTGATCGCCCATTACCCGCCCGTAAAGCGTTCCGGCAGCCGACTGTTGTGTCTGAGTCGCTCCGAGGGCCTGCCGCAGCACCGGCAGTTCACGGATCTGCTCGACTACCTGCGGCCCGGCGACCTGCTGGTGTTCAACAACACGCGGGTGATTCCCGCACGCCTGCTGGGCCACAAGGCCAGTGGTGGGCGTGTCGAGGTGATGATCGAGCGCGTGGTGGACGAGCGCGAAGCACTGGCGCAGGTACGGGCCAGCAAGTCGCCCAAAGTGGGAACCCAGTTGCTGTTCGACAATGCGGCGGGCGAGCGGCTGGCACTGGAAGTGCTGGGGCGCGAAGACGAGTTCTACCGGCTGCGCTTTCTGGTGACCGGCGACGCGAACGCGGCACTTCAGGCGTTCGGGCACATTCCTCTGCCTCCCTATATCAAGCGCGAGGATGCCCAGGCGGATCGCGAACGCTATCAGACTGTCTATGGCACTCGCCTCGGTGCCGTGGCGGCACCCACCGCCGGACTGCATTTTGATGAGGCGCTGCTGGCGCGTATTCGTGATCTCGGCGTGGAGTCAGCGTTCGTGACCCTGCATGTGGGCTCCGGCACTTTCCAGCCCGTGCGCGTCGAAAATGTGCTGGAGCACCGCATGCACCATGAAAGAATCGAGATCGACGCCACCACTTGCGCACAGATCCGCGCCTGCAAGGCACGGGGAGGGCGGGCGATTGCGGTGGGAACCACGTCTGTCCGCACGCTGGAAAGCGCAGCGCGCTTCGGCGGCGAGACGGGACTGCAGCCATACTCAGGCGAGACCGACATTTTTCTATACCCCGGCTGCTCGTTCAGGGTGGTGGATGCGCTGCTGACCAATTTTCACTTGTCCGAGTCCACCCTGCTGATGCTGGTCAGTGCGTTTGCAGGGCGCGAGCGCGTGCTGGCCGCGTATGAAGAAGCGGTGCGCGAGCGCTACCGTTTCTTCAGCTACGGCGATGCGATGTTTCTCTACTGAGTTGAAGCGGGCCCTGTGTGGGAGCGTGCTTGCCCGCGAACTTCTTTCAGTGGGTGGCTGAGCGTGAGCACTGTGCCGGGTTCGCCTGATACAAGGCCAATCCCGCAGGACTCGCCCCCGCGCTGGCGGCGCTGCTATACTCTACGCCCATTCGACCCCAACCCACCCACTCAAGGATCCAGAAATCGCCATGAAATCACCCGTACGCGTCGCTGTCACCGGGGCAGCAGGCCAGATCAGCTATTCACTCCTTTTCCGCATTGCTGCTGGCGATATGCTTGGCAAGGATCAGCCCGTCATCCTGCAGCTGCTGGAAATCACTCCGGCACTGGGCGCTCTGCAGGGCGTCGCCATGGAGATTGAAGACTGCGCATTCCCCCTGCTGCACGGCATCGTGCAGACCGACAAGCCGGACGTCGCGTTCAAGGACGCGGATTACTGTCTGCTGGTAGGGGCGCGTCCCCGCGGCCCGGGTATGGAGCGCAAGGATCTGCTGGAAGCCAATGCGGCCATTTTTTCCGTGCAGGGCAAGGCCATCAATGATGTGGCAAGCCGCCACGTGAAAGTGCTGGTGGTCGGCAATCCGGCCAACACCAATGCGCTTATCGCCTTCCGCAATGCGCCAAGCCTGAATCCCGGGCAATTCACGGCGATGACCCGTCTGGACCACAACCGCGCCGTCGCGCAGCTGGCCAACAAGACT
>CAISYX010000345.1 GCA_903889815.1 uncultured Gammaproteobacteria bacterium | reverse complement strand
TGGCGAAGGTGCACAAGTTGTCATCGATGACGGTGACGAAAACATTCTTGCTAAGCAAGCAATCGAGTACACAGACTTTCCACTCGAAGAGATCACGCTGTTTGCTTGCTGGACAGGTGAGTATTGGGTCATCATGCTGACGAGTGAATACTGAATTTTGCAAGCTCATTTCATGACCTGAAATGAGCTTTTTTGTTGCTCCTTTTCTCATGCAAAGCAGTTACATTTAATACATGCTGGAACGAGCGGTATATGATATTTATAGGAATTTATTGAAGACCTAACAATAGTTTCTTGATTTCCAATATGTTTCAGTCGGTTAGTAGTTTATTTAGATGGCTTGAGTGCTTTATTAGTTACAAACTAGTTGCAAACATTTTAAAACCTCTTAATTAACAATGGCTTATAAGCATACTATTATTGAGTGGGAGTAGACCGGATCTGGCACTGACGGCAATCACCGCTGCGGCTTCACGAGGCCGACCCGTAGTCGACGGCCACGGCGATGTGACCGCATTTTCACAAAGCAGTCACTTCTCTCAACTAATATTTTGACAGTAGTCAAAATTTGCCGAACGCCTGACCACGTGCTGGTGCCAGGCAGGGGACCTTGTGTTGAGAAAGCCTGGCTGGAAGACAACATACTCTCGCCTCACTGCCGTTTGCAGTTGCGTTCTGGCTATATCCCTTTCCTCGGGCAGGGTTGACGCACAATCGCTTGCAAGCGGCGATGGAGCAGGTGCGGCAGAGCCTGAATTCGTGTTGGTGGGCACCTCACGGTTTGGCAATCGTTACAGCGCCACCCTGCAGTTCAGAAGCGGCAGGCAGGTACTGGTTGCCAGCGAGAATGGCGCGGCGGTGCCCCTGTCTGGCCTGTATGGCTATTCCGAGGCGATCATTGCATCCAGGCGGGTGTTGATTCGCCACACCAGTGACACAAGCTGCACCGCGTATCCTCTGCACGGAGTGGTTTGTGATGCACAGGGTGCAACAGTCCTGGAGCTGAAGGTGCGCGGGCTTGTCGCCATCACCGAGCCTGAGTCGGGGCTGTCTGTGATTCGATCAGCCAATGATCTGACGGATGTTCCAGCGGAGCCGGGAAGTTTCATCGATAGAATTCAGACAGAGGCTGCAGCGAAGGGCGTAAAGCCGGAAGTGCCCAATGGCTTGAGGTTGATAGAGACGTCTACCGGGTTTCAGCTGGTTCCGGAAGACTAGCAGCAAGCGGTAAAAAAATGGCCCCGGTAGACACTACCGAGGCCATTTTTGCTTAGCACTTACGCAACTGTGTCATCGCGCTCACGAACCAATGACACCGCCATCCTTCTTGGTAATGACCACGGTGCAGTCACGGGGAACAGCGCCGCTGCCACGGGCCGCCGGGAACGAGCTAGCAGCCGGATCACCATCGCCTGGATGCTGAACGTTGATGAACATCGTCTTGCGGTTCGGCGTTACGGCGATGCCGGTGATCTCGCATCCTGGTACGCCAGTGAACAGGCGCTTGATGACTCCTGAGACAGGATCTCCCACCAGCATCTGGTTCATCAAACCGTCTTTCTGATCACCGTCGGTCTGGACGAAGATACGACCATCCGGGTCAGCCCAGATGCCATCGGGAGACGCAAAGCTGGCTTCGCTGCCGTGGGTGTCCTTGGCAAAGATGATGATGTCCCATTCAAACTTGTTGCCGCTGTGACCGCGAGATTCCACCCAGCGAATGATGTGACCATCATTGTTGACCGGGGTCGGATTCGCAGAGTTCGTGGCGCGGTTGATACTGCGGCCGGTTTCCACGCTGGCCAGAGTTGTTGCCGTGCGCCTGGAGTTGTTGGTACAGGCAAGGTAGACACGGCCATCTGGCGCTACAGTGACCCACTCCGGGCGATCCATGGGAGTCGCGCCAACCAGGTCTGCGGCAGCACGTGACATTACCAGCAGCGCACCGATATCGGGAAACGCAGCGGCAAGCACAGGATTGGCCATGGACAGTTCCAGCCAATCGCCAGTGCCATTGTCGTTGAACCTGGCAGCATAAAGCGTGCCGCGATCCAGGGGGCTTTCACCGCTTGCGCGCATTTTTTGCCACGGCTCGGCAGAGACAAACTTGAATACATAATCAAAACGTTCGTCGTCACCCATGTACACCACTGCCCGCCCATCTGCAGACACATGCACGGTGGCGCCCTCATTCTTTCTTCTCCCCAGCGCGGTGCGCTTGATGGGTTTCGAGGTGGGATTGAATGGGTCTACCTCTACCACCCACCCGAAGCGGTTGTGTTCATTGGCATAGGCTGGGTTGGCCAGATCAAAGCGCGGGTCAAACTTGTGCCAGCTGTAACCAAAGCCGCCACTGGTAAGGCCATAACGAGCCTGGTTGGAGCTTGCCTTCCACGTTGTATTGTCAGTGCCGAAGTAGCCGTTGAAGTTTTCCTCGCAGGTCAGATAAGTGCCCCAAGGGGTATAGCCGTTTGCGCAATTGTTTGCGGTGCCCAGAATCTCGTTGTTCGCTGTATTCTGCAGCATCGGATGATTCTTGGCCGGACCGCTGAATTCCATTGGAGTGTTGACATGAATACGGCGCGACAGGGATGACTCCTGCGTCGTCCACACTCCATTGACACTCTTGATGTGCAACACAGACATCCCGTGTGCCAGCTGGGAAATACGGACATCTTCCAGAGATTCCGGATTGGCCTTGCGCAGAATGTGGGCGTTGGTGCCGTATTCGTGATTCAGACACAGCACTCCGTTCAGATCTCCGTATCCGGGTACGCCAGATTCAGAGAGGTATCCAGAAGTCCAGGGGTCGGAGTCGCGCAGGGCATCCCAGCCAAAGCGTGAGGCATTGGGGTCGAGGATTGGGAAGTACCACATCCCATCGTGGCCAATACCAATCTGCTCTTCCTGCTTGGCGGAGGTCATTGGCAGGCTGTATGCGGGGCCACTCGGCTTGATCGGGTCGCCCCACGGGAAGACCGCGCTGTATTGGTATTCGGGGGAAATGGCCGGATTTGGACCAGCGCCCTGAGCTCGCGTTACCGGAGTAAAGCCAATCAATTGTTGGTTGAAACCCAACAGTGCATTGTGCAACGTCAGCGAACCGGCGCTAGCCATTGCAGAAAATCCAAATGCAGCGCCGCCAGCCAGAGTGGCGCCGGCTTTCAAAAGGTTCCGCCTGCCCATGCTGACGTGCAGCACTTCTTCGAAAGGACGGTTGCCAGATTCGTTGCTTGGAATATCTTCCAGATAATCGTGGAGTTCATGCTGGTTCATAAAAAGTCACACCCTTTTCAAATAGTGAAATGAAGTACTTGGATTTCGCGCTCTTTCGGGAGAATAAGTCGCGTACGTGACGGCGGGATTGCTGGAAGGCTGCAGATTTGTGAATTCTTTATTGCAAGGATGAGGCGCGATGTCCGGTATGCTGCACCGCGCCGTTCGCAATGCGTTCGCCCCCACCCTAAGGACAAGCCAATGACCACCCTCTGCCTCCTCGAACTCGTCCGCGTCACCGAAGGCGCCGATGCCAGCCAGGCCCTGCATAACGCGCGTGATCTCGCCGCCCACGCCGAGCAGTGTGGCTACAAGCGCATCTGGGTCGCGGAGCATCACAACATGGAGGGGGTCGCGAGTGCGGCAACCTCCATCGTCGTCGCGTACATCGCCGGTGGCACACGGACGATCCGGGTCGGGGCAGGGGGCATCATGTTGCCGAACCATGCGCCCTACATCATCGCGGAGCAGTTCGGCACGCTGGAGCGCCTGTTTCCCGGACGCATCGATCTGGGCCTGGGCCGTGCGCCCGGCACCGATCAGACCACGGTGCGCGCCATGCGGCGCTCGCCCGACGCCTCGGACCGCTTCCCCCAGGATGTGCTGGAACTGCAGCGCTACCTTGCGCCCGTGACGCCGGGCCAGGGCATCGTCGCGGTGCCTGCGGCGGGCACGAATGTGCCCTTGTGGATACTGGGTTCAAGCACTTTCGGCGCGATGCTGGCGGCCCGGCTCGGCCTGCCTTACGCGTTCGCCTCCCATTTCGCGCCGGATCTGCTGCTGCCGGCACTGAGAATCTATCGCGACAACTTCGAGCCGTCCGCGCAGCTCCAGAAGCCCTATGCGATGGCGGGAATCAATGTGATTGCCGCCGGGACGGATGCCGAGGCGAAGCGCCTGGCCACCTCGAAACAGATGGCGTTTGCGGATTTGTTGAGCGGCAGGCGCGGTCTGGGCAAGCCCCCCATCGATGACATAGAGACTTACTGGTCTGCGCAGGTGAAGGCGCAGGCCATGACGATGCTGGCACGTTCCGTTGTCGGCTCTCCGGCCACGGTGCGCGCCGGGCTGGAGGCCTTCGTCTCAGAAACGGGTGTGGATGAGCTGATGATCGTGTCGGATGTGTACGATCATCAGGCGCGCCTGCGTTCGGTGCAGCTGATCGCCGAGGCAATGGCAG
>CAISYX010000344.1 GCA_903889815.1 uncultured Gammaproteobacteria bacterium | reverse complement strand
GCCTCATAGCCCTGCAGGCGCAGGGAGCCGCCTGGCTGCTTCTCGGCCAGCAGATAGGCCTCTGCAAAGATGCGTTCGGTCAGCGATTTTCCGAAACCAAGACGCTGCCGCAGGATGTCGGACTCCAGCGGATCGTCGTCGGTCTGATACAAGGAACGGAACTCCAGTTCGCGCTCCAGCGGCTGCACATAGGGGTCATAGACGCGTCCGACAGCATTGTGCTGGAATTCTTCATCCGCCAGCGCGACCTGCGCCAGCAGCTGCACTGCCACAAGCAGAGCTACCCCGGCAACTCTGACACCCATCCTCCCAGAAACAGCCTTCATTTCCTGTACTCCCGTGTTTTCACGCTGACCCGCGCCAGGGCCATGGCGCCCAGTGCTGCCAGAATCGATGCCAGATACAGACTCAGCTGCACTGCAGTGGGGGTGGCCTCATAGCCGAGGGCTGCCTGCAGCAGCTCGCCCGTCAATGACGACTCCGCTACGAGGGAACTGCTGTCCCAAAGTGCAGCCTGACCCGGCAGAATGTCCGCCTGGCCTAGATAATAGGTGGCCTGCATGACAAGGCCCGCGCCGGTAACCGTGGCAATGCCGGCACTGACCCACAGACAGGTGCGCCATGGCAGCGCTCGCAGCCCGTAGTACATGAAGGTTCCCAGACTCAGGCCGATGCCCGCCCCGATGGCGGCGCCGGAAAGTACAGAGGCCATTTCGCCCGCCTGCACCCCGAACGCATACACATAGAGATAGATCTCCGCCCCTTCGCGGGACATGGACATTGCCGACGCTGCAACGCAGACGCCAAGCACCGCAAGCGCCGGGGCAGAGGCCTCTGGCAAGTTCGCATGCCGCGTCGCCAGAAAGTTGTGGACGATCAGCAGCACCGCCACCGCCAGCAGCAAGGAAGCACTGATGATTTCCTGACCCAGGCCATCGAATGCCATGGAGATCTGTTCCAGAAACACCGCGTAGGAAAATGCGCCGAAAAACCCCAGCACCAGCGCCGCGGGCAGCCAGCGCAACCGATGGCCCATGGCGGACGCAGATGCCATGAGCATGCAGATCATCAACACGCCCTCCAGCACTTCCCGCAGCACTATGATGACGGCACTGATCACGATGACACTCCTGCGCCTGAGGGACAAACACAGTGCTTATTCAACAATCACCTTGCCTTGCGCTGTGCGCGGATTGAACTCGCCGAAGAAAGGATACTCGCCCGGCTCAAGCGGACCGATGAACACAATGCCCTGGCTGTTGCCCACGATGACCTTCTCGCGATTGAGCTCATAGCTCTCGAATTCTTCAGGCGTGGCATCTAGATTGCGAATCACCAGCTTGACCTTGGTATTGGAAGGGATACGCACTTCAGAGGGGTAGAACAGGTGTTCGCGGATCTGGATTTCCACCTCGAGGGTCTGCGCCAGCGCGACACTGCCGGACAACAGCATGAAGCCGCACAGGGCCGTGCCTGTCAGCAGTGCGCGACCTGGTCGCTGATCGATCTTGCCTTTGCGGTTCACTCTGCCTCTCCTGGCGTTGTCGTTGTAGTAATCGTTGTCGTGCTGCTCGCCACAGCCGGAAACTGCATCAGCACCTGCAGCCCACCGAGGGTGGGCGACTGCCCCAGTGCAATGGTAGCGCCGTGCATGTCGACAATGTGCCGCACGATGGCCAAACCCAGCCCGGAGCCACTGACTCCAGAGGAATTGCGGTCGCCATCCAGCCGGTAGAAGCGATCAAACACGCGTTCCCGAAACGCCTGAGGAATGCCCGGACCGGAATCCTCCATCGCACAGCGGGTGCCCTGCGGCGTGTGCTCGACCAGCAGACGCAGTCGGCCGCCATTGGGTGTGTATTTCGAAGCATTGCTGAGCACATTCTGCAGCAGCGAGCGCAGGGCCGTGGCATCGCCCTTGACCAGGCAGGCTCCGCCTTCCAGTTCGAAGTCCTGGCCGCGCTGCAGAATCTGCTCGAATTCGTTGCTGACGACATCGCGGGCCAGCGCATAGAGATCGACAGGCTGAAACTGGACCATGTACTGATCCGGCGCGGTGCGGTTGAGCACCAGTATCTGCTCGACAAGATGCCCCATGGCATCGATGCCCTGCCGCAGCTCGTTGACGCTGGCACTGGGGCTCTCAAGCTCCGTCAGCAGATTGTGCACCTGCACCTTCAGCACACTGATCGGTGTCCGCAACTCGTGTGCCGCGTCGGCCGCAAAGCGTTTCTCTCGGGCAAAGGAGGATTGCAGACGGCGCAGCAAGTCGTTGATGGAACGGGTCAGCTGCGTCAGTTCGCGCGGCACCTGATCGAGCCGCACCGGGCTCAGATCACTGGCCTCGCGGGACTGGACTTCCCTTGCCAGAGTTTGCAGAGGGCGCAGGCCAAAGCTGACGAACAGCCATATCAGCAGCGCTGCCATCGGCACGCTGAGCACGGTCGGCACCACGGCATCCAGAATGATGCCTTCTGCCAGATCGTAGCGGATGTCGATACGTTGTGCCGTCATGACCCAGTGCGACTGCTCCTCGTCGAGGATGGCCAGCACGCGCCAGCGATACCCAGAGAAATTGACCTCCCGATAACCCACTTCAAAGGCGCTCATGGGCGTTGATGGCGCCAGCACCGAGCGCAGAATCAGCACACCTCGCTCCGTGAAGATCTGATAGGCAATCTGCATCTCATCACCCAGCTCCGAGTTCGCCGTGTTGGGCAACACCAGATCCTGAATGACCCGCGAGCCGCCGGCCAGTGAAGAGGGATTGAGAAGGCTCAGCATCTTGCCGTGCTCCAGAAGCTGCTGATCAAACAAAAGCTCCGCCTCCACCATACTTTCGCGGTAGCCGCGTATGGCGGACAGGAAACTGACCAGCAGAATGATCGCACTGACGCTCAGCGTCAGAAATATCCGTATCGACGTCATGGCTCCGGGATCAGGCGGCACCTCCTCCCTTCTTCACCACATACCCGAGTCCACGCACCGTCTGAATGAACCCTGCCGGCAACTTCTTGCGCAGATTGTGGATATGCACTTCCACGGTGTTGCTGCTGACTTCCTCGCCCCAGCCGTAAAGCTTGCTGTCGAGTATGTCGCGGGTCTGTACCTTGCCGGCGCTTTCCATCAGCGCCTTGAGCAGCATGTATTCCCGGCGCGAGAGTCCCAGCGGTTCGCCAGCCACCGACACTTCGTAACTGTGGGTGTCCAGATCGACTTCGTCGATCACGATGTTCTTGCTCTTGACACTGCCAAGGCGCCGCTCAAGGGCCCGCAGCCTGGCAAGCAGCTCGTCCATCTCGAAGGGCTTGGCCAGATAGTCATCTGCGCCGCTGTCCAGACCGGCGACCTTGTCCTGGGTCTTGTCCCGGGCTGTCAGGATCAGCACCGGATTGCTGAACTGCTGGCGACGGGCGCCGCGCAGTACCTCCAGCCCATCCATGCCGGGCAGACCCAGATCCAGGACAAGAATGTCGGGTTTCGACGTCTTCAGGGCCGCCAGCGCCTGGTCTCCGCGACTGATGTGGTTCACGCTGAATCCCGCTGTACGCAGCGCCTTGACGACGGCAGCGGCCAGCATTTCATTGTCTTCGACCAGCATCACCTGCATGGAGCTTCATTCCTTGTTCAGCGCATTTGCGCCAGCATCTTCTCGATTTCCTGACGCCGCCCCTGGTCCGCTATTTCGCGGCCCGGACGAGCCGGTGCCAGCAGCGCTTTCTGCAAATACTGGCGGGCTTCGTCAAATTGATCATTCTTGAAGAGATACTCGGCGTAGAAGTAGTTGGAGTCAATTGTGTCAGGCCCCAATTCAAGACCTTTCTTCAACAATGCCACCCCTTCCTCCTCGTCACCGAAGGCCACGGGCCAGCCTGGCACGTTCAGATACAGTACGCCGAGACTGGTATAGGCAGACCCTTGCATGGCCTCGCCGTTCAAGGCAATCGCCTTTTCCAGATCGGCCTTGGCAGCCTTCGCGGCAGACAGCGCACCCAGCCCTCCCTTCACACCGGCATAGCTTGACTTGATGATGCCGCTCCAGATCCAGGCTTCGGCGCTGTCATTCTCAGCCTCGGTGGCCTTGCGGGCATCCTCGATCAGCACGCTGAAGGCTTCCAGTTGCGAATCGCCGCTGGTGAGGTAGTTCACTTCCGCCCAGCGGTCCTGCAATGCGACCACAGGCGGAGTCATCTGCGCCTGCAGGGCGCCGGAGCCCAGTGCGGCACACAGCAGCAGACAGGCAAGGGGGAATCGAGAGCGTTTCATGGCATTTCTCCTGGGGATAAAGGGGTCGGGCTTTCGCGTTCGGACAACGTGGATTGCGGCGCTCTGGCAAAGCGCCGGATCACCGGCAGCTGCTTGCGCAGTGTGTTGTCCGTCATGGCCGGAAATACGGCATTGATGAAGGCATACAGGCGCTCCGGCCAGCCCAGCACCACACTGCCCCAGCGCCCGCGTTCGATGCGTTGCAGGACTTGACGGGCCATTCCCAAGCGGTAAGAGGCCTCGGGGCGCTCAAGGG
>CAISYX010000343.1 GCA_903889815.1 uncultured Gammaproteobacteria bacterium | reverse complement strand
GGACCGCCGTCGCCGAAGTAGCCCCAGCCGCCTCCGCCACCCCCGGCCTGCCAAGTGTCGAACTGCACCCGCACGAAGTTGAACTCGCCGCCCGGGTCGTATTCGATGTCGGGAATGGCTGGCTGCGCCTGGGACTGAAAGAAAGGGTCGGACAGGGGCTGCGCCAGTGCCGGAGCAGAGCCTGCCAGAAGGGCGCCGCCCAGCAATACGCCAGGAAGCAAAGCTTGCAGAAGTGGACGGGTGCGCTGCATGGCCGGTCTCGGTCACGGCCGTCGGGCTGACGGCCAATCCCCGCCATTAAACCTGCCGGCCATGCGCCTTTCAACCCTGAGCGGCGTTTTCCGCTGCGCCAGCTTCTTCCTGGGTCGCTGCAGCGCCCGGTTCCGGGCGCTGCAGCGAGATCACGGGAATGAACAGGCTCATCAGGAATCCCAGCAAGATGATCCACAGACTGGTACTGAACATGGACGTGATGGCATTGGAAAACGCCAGCCGCACGCCCGACTCGATGCGGGTCACCAGCGTCTCCACCTGGCCGGCAAGCACGCTGCGCAGGGTGTTCAGGCGCTGCTCGATCTCTGCCGCGGCCAGCGGCTGCGCGGCCGTGCCCTGCAGCTGCTCGCGAATCTGCGCCGGCACCTGGGTGTTGGCCTGCACGGCGGCGATGGCAGCGGAATCGCCTGCATAGGCACGGCCCAGGGTGGCCAGCATGGCCTCCAGGTCGCCTTCGATGCGCGTGCGCAGCGCTCCCGGGTTCATCACGCTGCTCTGGGCCTGGCTCATGTCGAAGGCCGGGCTGCTGGCAGAAGTCGGCATGGGGGGCAGCTGACGTGGCAGTTCAGCGGTCAGGTTCAGGGTCAGCAGCGTGCCGAAGATGGCCACGCCGACGGTGTTGCCGATCTGCCGGAAGAATTGCGTGGAGCTGGTGGCCACGCCGATCTGCGAGGGCGGAAAGGCCGCCTGCACGATCAGGTTCACCAGGCTCTGGGACGGGCCCAGGCCCAGACCCACCACCACCATGCGCCAGGCCAGATCAAGCTGAGTGGTCTCGGGCCCGATGCTGCTGAGCAGGAACACGCCCAGAATCAGCACGGCGGCGCCGCCCACCATGTAGGGCTTGTAATGTCCCGAGCGCGAAACCATGCGGCCACTCAGGATACTGCCGGCCATCAGCCCCACCATCAGCGGGAACATCGAGAAGCCACTGTTGGTGGCATTGACGCCCAGCACCACCTGCATGAACAGCGGCATGAACATCACCACCCCCAGAAAGGCCATGCCGATCACGAAGGACGTGAGGTTGGTGATCACGAATACCCGGCTGTTGAACAGCGACATGGGCATGATGGCATCGGGCGTGCGCCGTTCCACCAGCACGAAGATGACCAGTGCCACCGCGCTCGCGGCAAACATGCTCAGCAGGATGGGCGAGCTCCACGGGTAGCGGTTGCCGCCCCAGGTCAGCGCCAGCAGGAACGGAATGAACACCACCAGAATCAGGAAGGCACCGGCGAAATCGATCACGCCCTTGCTGCCGTGATTCAGGCGCGGCGTCTTGTAGGCAATCATCAGCAGGGCCACGATGCCCAGCGGCACGTTGGCATAGAACACCCAGCGCCAGCCGGCGATCTCGTGCCCGAACATCGTCACAGTGGCATAGTCTGTGAGGAAGCCGCCCAGCGCCGGACCGACGATGCTGGCGATGCCGAAGATGGCGCCGAACAGGCCCATGAATTTCGCGCGCTGCAGTGGCGGGTAAATGTCGGCAATGATGCCGATGGCACTGGTGAACAGCGCCGCCCCGCCCACGCCTTTCACGGCGCGGAAGATGATCAGTTGCTGCATGCCATCGCCCAGCAGTGGCAGGTCGCCGAACTCGCCGCTGATGCCGCAGAGCATCGAGCCCAGCAGAAAGATGCTGATGCCGATCACCAGAATCAGCTTGCGGCCATACAGATCTCCCAGCTTGCCGTAAATGGGCACCAGTACGGTGGAGGCCAGCATGTAGGAGGTAGTCACCCAGGCGTACAGCTCCAGCCCTTCCAGCTCGGCAACAATGCGCGGCATGGCGGTGGAGAGGATGGTCATGTCGAGGGCGGCAAGCAGGAAAACGATCAGCAGAGCAATGAGGGTCGTGCGCTTGTCTTTGTCAGACAGCGTCACGCCGGAAGCAAGTTCGTTCAAGGAAGGCACCTTCGTCGGGAGTCGTGGAGACAGGCGCGGCTATGCTACGCCTGCGCAGAAGGGGCAAACAAGAAAAGCTTTCAGCCTGCCGGCTCGCTTCGCCGCCGCAAAGACTCGCCTCGTCCCAGGCGCCGTCTTTTCTTACAGCCAGCGGCGCACGCGCGCTTTGTAATCCCGAAACTCCTCACCGAACAGGGACTCCAGCGCGCGCTCCTCGGGCTGAATCTGAAAGCGGCTGATGAACATCATGAAGGCCGGCACCCCGAGCAGCATCCAGGGCGAGGCCAGGAACACCGCCCAGGCCAGCAGCAAGATGGCAAAACCAAGGTACATCGGGTTGCGGGACACACGGTAGATGCCAGCGGTCACAAGGCGACTGGCTTTCCCGGGGTGCAGAGGGTCAACGGTGGTATGCGCCCTGCGAAAGCTGTACACCCCCGCCAGACAACAGAACAGCGCGTCGGTGACGAACAGGCCCGCCAGCACCAGCCGCACGGTGTCGTCCACCTCGGTGCGTGGCAGCAGGCGGGCAAACTGCCACATGGCAAAAGCGGTGAGCAGCATCACCAGGGGTGGGGGTATGCGATGTTCAAGGGCGTTCATGGCGCAGATACTCCTTGGAAATTCGGGGCGTTGCAAGTATGGTCATGCCGCACCGCCCGTCTGCGCTGGAAGGGCATGGCCGGGCCTACAACAACAAGATACTGGAAGACAGATGACTACAGGATTCATTCCCTGCCAAGGTGCCAGTGGGAGCGGGCTTGCCCGCGAAACAGCCACTGTTCGCTTGCGGGCAGGCTCCCACACATTGGCCACGGCCTGCCTGTTGCTCAGCTTGGCACTGCCGGGCGCTCTGCACGCCGCCGACGCCGCCCCCGAAGACTCCACCCTGCGCTACCCGGCCGAATTCTTCCAGCAATGGAACCCGGTGACCGTGCGCGACATGATCGACCGCATCCCCGGCATCACTGTCTCGCTGGAAGCCCCCACCGGCAATCAGAACGCCCGCGGCCTCAGCGCCACCGAGAACATCCTGATCAATGGCCGCCGGCTCAGCGGCCGCGACAACAACGCCGAAACCCAGCTGCGCCGCATCCCCTTTGATCAGGTGGAACGCATCGAAGTGATCCGCGGCACGTCCAGTGACCTGGTGGGAGTACGCAGCCAGGGCCAGATCATCAACATCGTCACCCGTTCCAGCACGCAGCGCTCCGTCACCGTGGAGACGTCTGCCACGCGCTACCAGAACGCCCATGTGGAACCTGGCGGCAGCCTGAGCCTGATCGGCAGCGCCAATGCCCTGGATTACCGCATCGGTCTGGAAAGACGCTCGGAGTACCAGGCCCTGCGCTCCCGCGAAGACAGCATCCATGGCACCGGCAGCTTCGCACCCAATGATCTGCGCCTGACCGAGGAAGTGACGGATCAGGTCAATCTGAACCTGAACGGCGCCTTCTCGTACACGCTCAGCCCGGACAGTGTGCTGGCGGTGAACATCCAGGCCGAACAGAGCGATCCGCCCAGGCTGATCGAGCGCTTCATCCGCGACTTCAACAGCAACCCGGCACGGGATTCCCGCGAGCGCGAGCGTTATGACGCCACCCGCGACAGCTGGGAACTGGGGCTTAACTTCAACCACGGCTTTGCCGATGGCAGCCAGCTGGAGCTGCTCACGGTGAACAACCGCCGCGTGGAAGACACCTTGAGGGAGCGCTTTCGTCTGGACGTCCGTCCCGGCATCGACCAGCAGGACCTGGCGCTGGATACCGCGACGGTGAACGGCGAGCGCATTCAGCGCGCTGTGTATTCGCGCCCGCTGCGGCAGGGCCAGGATGTGGAAGTGGGACTGCAGCGTGCCCTGACTTCGCTCGACACTGTGCTGCGGCTGGCACAGCTGCAGGCAGGCAGTCTGCGCCCGGTGGCCGTGCCCAACGCCAGATCACTGATCGAAGAGGAGCGTTACGAAGGCTTCGTGGTGCACCACTGGCAGATCACCCCGCGTCTGCGCCTGGAAAGCACGCTGGCGGTGGAACAATCCACCATCAGCCAGTCCGGCGATGTGAGCCGTTCACGGGATTTCCGCTTCACCAAGCCCAAGGCAGACCTGCGCTTCGACTACAGCAGCACGCTGCAATTCAGTGCTGCGGTGGAGAAAGTGGTCGGTCAGCTGCGCTTCGCCGACTTTGCAGCCGCCACCGATCAGCGCGACGAGGAACGCAACACCATCGCCGGCAATCCCGAGCTGAAACAGGATCAAACCTGGCGCTACTCGCTCAACGTGGAACAGCGCCTTCTGGAAGGACGTCTGGTGCTCAGCGCCAGGGGAGCTTACTGGGATGTCACAGATGGCACAGGCCGCGTCGAAACCACCGTACCCGGCGGCCCGCTGACCTCCGCCAACGGCAATATCGGTGATGGCGAAGTGCTCTCGCTCCAGCTCAACGGCAGCTATCGGTTCACGCAAGGACTGCTGCTGAATGTGAGCGTCCTGGCGCGGGCCTCGGAAGCACGCGACCCCTTCACGCAGCGTACCCGCCGCCTGGTGCCCAATGATCGAGGCAACTACCGGGTCACCCTGCGCCATGACATACCGGCCTGGAACCTGAATTACGGCTTTGACTTCCTGGGCGCCGACCAGGGCAACCGCCCACTGCCCGACATCGACCGCTGGGAGGAAATCGATCAGCGCGAAGACCTCAGTGTGTTCGTGGAACGCAACTCCCTGACAACGCTGGGTCTGGCCCTGCGCCTTGAGCTGGGCAATCTGCTGGACTCCCACGAATGCGTGAACCGCACGCGCTACGCCGGACACATCCGCGACGGCGTGATCCGCGAGATCGAGCACCGCTGCAATGCCCGTGGCCCCCATGTGGCGCTGAAGCTGCGCGGCACGTTCTGACGCGTTTGATCTCTAGGCGAACAGCGCCAGCTTCTCCACGGGTATTGGGAACAGCGCATCAAGCTCTGCCGGCACCTTGAGGAAGTCCCGCAGCGCCCGGTGGATATGTTTGGGAGTAAGCACGATGCCGCTGGAGTGGGGCTCCAGGGTCGAGGCGCTGAGCTTCAGTGCCTCGAAATTCGCATCGGTTGCGCCAATCAGTGTGTTGCCGGTGATGCCCGCCCCCATGGCCATGACGCTGGTGATGTTCCAGTGGTCCTTGCCGTCTGCGGTGTTGTAGAAGGGCGTGCGGCCAAAGTCCGAGCCGATGATGATCGTGACTTTGTTCTGCAGGCCCCGCAGTTCGATCTGTTTCCACAGATGATCAACGCCGTCCAGCAACGCCGTCAGGGCCGCCGCCTGGTCTTCGTCGTGGTCGTCGTGGGTGTCGAAGCCCCCCAGATTCAAGCTCGCACTCACCGCCAGCCCACTGGCAAATGCCGCCACGGCGATCTCCGCCTGGCCTTTCAGGCCGGCGGACACCGTTGCTGGCAGATAGGCCAGCAGGCCGTCAAGCGAGACACCACTTTTGCGCACTGTCTCCAGTTTTGCCATCTGGGCGACGCGCTCGGGCAGTGCTTCCGACACCCGCAGCCGCGTCAGCCGCTGGGCCCGCGCTGCCTGGACGGCCGCATGGGTGGGCGTGCTGAAGAAGCCGGAGCTGCGCTGGGCCGGGTCAGTGGGGTACTGGCTGTTGGGGTAGGCCATTGCACTGAACGTGGCTGCAGCAGCCGTGCGCACCGGGGCCACCAGCGAGGCCGTGAAGTCATAGCCACCATTGGAGATGAAGGCCATGGGCTGGCTGGCATAAGGTGCCGCCGCCAGGGCAGCCAGACTCGGATAGCCCTCCTCCAGACGCCCGCTCCACACGAAACGCTGCCCGGTTTCGTGGCCATTGGTCTGGGTATCCACGCCGTTGATTACCCGCAGACGGCTGTAGTGCTTCGCGAAGAAGGTGTCGAGATGACCAGCAGAGTCGGTGGATGGCGGCGTAACGCCGTCTGCATAAGCGGCATAGCGCAGCTTGCCTGCCGTTTTGATCAGCGAGGCCGGGTACTTGTTCACCGGCCCCATGCCATCGGCGCGCAAAGCATTGCCCTTGGGGTCAATGAGCGCTGTCGGGTCCCAGCCGCCAGAGGCGCTCACGGTGATCACGAAACGCGAGGGCGTAGCGCCGAGAGCTGGACGCACCAGGGACATGGGCAGCACCCCGGCCATGCCGATGCCGGTCAACATTCTCAGAAAGTGGCGACGTTCCATGGCAGTCTCCTAGGCGTAGAGGAATCGGTAGTCAGCAAGCAGATAGGCCACCACGGCCATCCACGCACGGATCACGTATTGGGGGTCATCGCGCAGCCGGCCATCCACCCCGCCGCTGCTGAGCGAGGCGCCGGTGAGCATGTCGTTGTTGCGCTGGCACAACGCCGGTAGTGTGGTCAGCTCCGAGACGCCCACGCGCTTCCTGCCTTCCACCAGCACAGCTTCGAAGAGCTGGTAAGTGGCGGTAATCTCGGGATCGTTCAGCGCGAGGGATTCGCCCAGCAGATACTTGTGAAGGTGCACAATGGTGGCTTTCACCGCATCCCGGTCCTGCGTCGTGGCCAGCTGGGTGGTTTTTTCTACACCGGCAAACAGCCGGCGCTGCGATTTGGGGGCCAGGAAATCATTGGGCACCGCATAACAGGCCATTTCGTTGGCCATGCGTTCCTGCACGAACACCATGAGTCCATTGGGGTCACTGAGCCGTTCGGTAATCGTGAACGAGTCAATGCCGCCGTAGATCTGTCCAAAATACTGGCGCCTGTCCAGCAGACGTGCAGTCGACAACAACTTTACATTGCTGCTGTAACTGTTGAGCGTCCCGCGCCACTCGAAGCCGAACAGGGCGTTGAGCTTGCGGTGCAGCATCTCGGGGGTCAGCAGCCGTGCCGCCCCGGT
>CAISYX010000342.1 GCA_903889815.1 uncultured Gammaproteobacteria bacterium | reverse complement strand
TCTTGCGGCCGAACGTCATCAGCTGCTCATGGTAGCTCTGCTCTTGCGGGGGCCTCAGAATGAGGTCCAGCAGAAACATCAGAATACTGACTGGACTCATCAGCAGGTCACGCAGGGCATCAGCCCCGAGTTTTAGCTGGAATATCAGCAACTGGCGCAGGCCCGTGAGCGGGTCTGTCTTTCTTGGTGATGACACGATGAAACTCCCGGGAAAGTTGGTGCCATCACTATGGCTCTTCATGACCCTGCTGGGAAGAGCGGCGCTGTGAGCCGTCAGAACAGCACGACCCAGACTGCCCGGCAAGTCAGGGCTGTCAGTACGGGAATGCTCATCAGAAGCGGCATGTTGCGGATTAGTGGCATGGTGATGTCTTTGTGTTCTCAGAATGATTGCTCCAGACATCGCCCGTAAACGCCGTGACTACACCTGCGTTGAGCAGGATATGCCTGAAGCATCACACAGGGCGGGCCACCTTGCGCCCTTGAAGAGCAACTTGTTGAATTCAATGATTTTTAAGTATTTTCTTTCACCCAGAGACTCACGTTTGTCACTGCGCGCGTGCCGACTCTGCCAAGACCTGTGACACTCCCGGGATGATCATGCCCTGCAAGTGCCTGCGCCCGGACGGGTTCCCGGCTATGATGCGTCATGCTTATTCACTAGAATCGTCTTTCCTTCACATGGTCAGGATCTTTTACGGCACCTCATGACTCAGTCCTTCCTCATTTTCACTCCCGTGACGGTGCGCACCGCTGCACTCTCGGCATTTCTGGGGCTGTGCGCCCTGTCGACTGCCCTGCATGCGGCGGATGAGCCAGTACTGCGTGATCCCGCAGTCAGCGGAGACGACCTTCCCCTGCGTCCCCTGTTTGCCGGCAGCTGGCAGAAGGATTTCGCCCGCAGTGACAAATGGGAAGAGGAAGTGCAGCGCATCATCGACCAGCTCAACCGCGAGATGCAGCGCCAACAAGGTCGCGGGGACGCAGGCGCCGTGGGCATGAGCGGCTCGCGGCGCGGCGCTGGCAATCTGGTCGCCCATGCTCGCCTGGCGGAACTCATCACGCGCCAGACCACCATGCGCATCACGCAAAGTGGCGACGAGGTGCGCATAGAACGCCAGGGCGACGCTGCGCTGGTGTGCAGTACACTCACCGATATCGAGAACACTTTCTCCAGTGCCCACGGCTCGGAATTGTGCGGCTGGGATCGCCTACAGCTGGTCTTCCAGATCATGCTGGCCGAGGGCGTGCTCATCGAGCACCGCTTCAGCGTGGACCCCAGTGGCGAGGAGCTGAGCATGCTGACCAGCGTCTCCAGTCGCGGCTCGACCCCATTCAACCTGATGACCTTCTACAAGCGATATGAGGCTCCCGGAGACGGGATCAACTGCGTACAGACGCTGAGTCGCGGCCTGGTATGCAGCGCACTGGACGGCTCCCTGGACAGCACCACGCAGGCAGCGCCGGCGACGGAGCCTGCACCTTGACCATGTCACCTGCAAGATTCCTGGTGCTGGCGTGTATCGCCGGTGCGCTCGCCGCCTGCGGCAGCAGCACGCCTCCTCCCCCTCCCGGCCCGCAGCCCGTAGGCAGCGTCAGCCTCAATGTGCAGCAGGGCATGCCGGCAGAACTGCAGATGCTGGACATCGGCGTGCAGGTATTCGCAACGCAGGCCGATCCGGAGGAAATCACGCTGCCGGGCGCTGCCATCTTCGCCGAGATCCGCAATACTGAAACTCACTACCTGCCCGTGGCCCTGCGACACACGCTGCTGACGTCCAATCACTGGGGCGTGGTTCGGGTGCTGCCCGACACTGACCCCTCGCTCGACCTTCTGATCACGGGCACGATTCTGGAATCCACAGGCGCGGATCTTCTATTGCAGGTGCGCGCAGTCGACAGCACCGGCCGCATCTGGCTGGACAAGTTGTATGCCGACAGCGCCCGCACGGCCGACTATCCGGACAGCATTCCGTCCCTGCGCGGAGGCGGTATCACCGACGGCCCGGACCCTTTTCAGGATCTGCATGCCGCAATTGCCAATGACTTGCTGGCAGTGCGCGCCAGTCTCGGGACCGCCGAGCTGGCGCGCATTCAGGACGTGACGCAACTGCGCTATGCCGCCGACCTGTCTCCTGAAGCGTTCGCGCCCTATCTGGAGACTGACGCTGCGGGTCAGCTCACACTCACGCGCCTGCCCGCCAGCAATGATCCACTTCTGGGGCATGTCGCTGACATCCAGGCGCGCCACAATGTGTTCATTGACACCATCGACGAGTATTACGAAGCGCTCTATCAGGA
>CAISYX010000341.1 GCA_903889815.1 uncultured Gammaproteobacteria bacterium | reverse complement strand
TGGCTGTGGCGCTGTTGATATTGTCATCATGCCCAAACAGTGGTGCGACCGAGAAGGTAACTTGCGATCGCTGACTGTTGCGACGGGTTTCAATGAGGGCAACAAAGGCTTGAATATTGTCCTGCACATTCTGGGGTGGATTGCTGGCCAGAACTTCGGTGAACAGCGCTTCAGAAGCCGGCAGGTTATTGGTCAGCAAGTGTGCCCGCGCCAGTTCCAGCCGTGCGCGCTGTCGCAATATGCTGGTTTCGCCGGTCACTACGACTCGCTCGAGTGCAAAAATTGACTCATTGATGTTTCCGGACTCAAGGGCGGCAATCCCGAAGAGAATGTCAAATTCCGAATCGCCTTCCCATGCATCCAGCTGACTATTGCCCACTTCGAAGGCTTCGGCGAATTGACCTGCTGCGACAAGTTGATTGAGCTGCTCAGTTGGCGGCGGTGTTTGCGCCAAAGCTCCGGTGACGCAGATGCCGCTGGCAATAACCAGACAGATTGCGCGTTTCAGTCTCATAAGGTGGCCCATTGCAGACAATCTGTGACAGTGCCTGGTGCGACACTGCTGTTCTTGGTTCTTTCTCGTTACTGCGTGAAAAAAATTTCCTTCTGGACGAAATTCTTACCATATCGCAGTAACTTTACCTCTAATTAATCATTTTTCAAACGCAGGTCATTAATTTCGCTGGAAATTTGTGATGAGTTTCGAATCCCTTGCGGGCATTCACCATTTTCCATGTCAAAAGTGTCGGCAGCCTGCGTGAAAACTTTGACATCCCTAGAGGCGGTCGGTACTTTGCCATGCCATCAGGAGACCTCTCAATGTTAAGGCTTGTCATCGCCATTCCGGTTGCTGCCGCCGTATTTTACCCCTCCGCAAGCATTGCGCAGAATGTGCCCGCATTGCCAAACTATGTTGCGACGGGAGCATACTACGCTACAGGTGATTATGGTCTGCCTGATAACACGTCCATCTACTTCATTCCCCTGTCTTATGAGCGCAGCGTTGGCAACTGGAACCTGCAGGTGTCAGCGGCGCACCTGCAGATATCCGGCTATGGCAATGTGCTGGTGAATGTTGGCGGTGTCGGCCGCAACGAATTTGTCGAACTTGAGCAAGACTTGCAGACCACCAGGACGCTCGGTGTCGGCGATACCGTGCTTTCTGGCACCTACCAATGGCCGACCTATTCAGAAAATGCGGTATTCATCGATCTGGGCTTCGAGGTCAAGCTGCCGACGGCCGATGAATATGCAGGACATGGGACGGGGGAGGTGGATTACGGTGTGCAGCTTGATGTCTACAAGCTGCTCGGGACTACGACACTGTTCGGCACGCTGGGATACAAGTTCCGCGGGCAATCCACGCTGTTTGATCAGATGTCCGATTCAGGTCTTGTGTCTCTTGGATTCTCACAGCCCCTGAGCGAGCGCTGGAACTATGGCGTGATCTACGATTTCCGGGAAGCTGCATCGTCCAGTTCGAGTGAAACGCATGAAATCCTGCCGTATCTCTCGTGGTCGCCCGTCCCGGCGTGGTCTGTCATGTTCTACACCGCGAAGGGCTTTACACAGGACAGTCCCGAGGTCGCAGTGGGAGCGCAGCTCGGCTACCGCTGGTAAGACGACCGACTTCCCGCAATCAGATGCGCATGGGCTGCACCCGACTGGGTAGCAGAGAAGGACGTTCTACTGGTCGGATTCTCTGAAACGGTGGCAGGTCCGGTCTCTGAATGCGTTCCGGCGCGTTGTCGCGAGCGATGCCTTCCTGTGACTCTTCTTTTTCCGATTCATGGGCAACAGTCAGCGTTTCTGATGGAATTTCAGAGGGTTCGACAGCTGCGTTCTGCAGATCAGGCGTTGCTTGCTCGGCCGTTTCAAAAGTAGCCACGGCATGCTGTTCCGCCAAGGGCGTGACAGTCTCAATGATGGGGGGTCGTGGCGCAATGCCTGCACTCTCGGCAGGCGACGACGGACGTTCAATTGGAAGTTGTCTCTGCGGTGGCGCTTCGGCCAACTGCAGTGTCGATCGCTCATCTGACTCTTTCGAAAGCGTTTCCGGCGCTATGTCATCGACGTTGAGCTTGGTCTCTGGCGCTTCCTCAGGTAGCGATTTCTGCTGCAGCGTTTGCGCAAGTGCAGTCGTTACCTCTGCTATCACCGGGCCGGCAATTTGTGTGCGGGTGGCGTTGTCCTGCTGATCGGCATCATCTGCCGACGTAAAGAAAGGAGAGGGGCCGCCTGTTCCG
>CAISYX010000340.1 GCA_903889815.1 uncultured Gammaproteobacteria bacterium | reverse complement strand
ATCCAGGCGGCTGACGGTCCTTCAAGGGCTGGCCCCGGCACGACTCCTGAGTGCAGCGGTTCGCGGGCAGGGTCCGCTCCCACAGGCCGGGCGGGCGTGTCAGTCCGGGGATGAGGCGGGGGTGAGCGCGATGGAGCAGCATTCTGCTTGAGTACTGAAGAACGCGAAAGCACGGGTTGTGGACGCTTCCTCATGCCTCGCCGAAGGACTCCGCCGCTCTCAATCCGTTACTGCAACAATGGCGGCGCAGCGAGTCCCCTTGTTGGCCCCACGCCCTCGGAGCCTCCGACCGTCGACGCAACACTTACAATTGCCACTAGGATTTCAGTGACCCCCACCGTCAATTTCAAGGACGCCCTCTCCCTCTGGTGGCGCATCGGCCTGCTCAGCTTCGGGGGCCCCGCCGGACAGATCGCCCTCATGCACCGGCTCATCGTCGAGGAAAAGCGCTGGCTCGACGAGGCCCGCTTCCTGCACGCACTCAACTACTGCATGTTGCTGCCCGGCCCCGAGGCGCAGCAGCTCGCGACCTACATCGGCTGGCTGCTGCACGGTGTGCGCGGCGGCCTGGTGGCAGGACTGCTGTTCATCCTGCCCGGGGCCTTCGCCATTCTGTGTCTGTCGTGGCTCTACGTGCTGCTGGGGGATCTGCGGGCTGTCGAAGGCCTGTTCTTCGGCATGAAGGCGGCGGTGCTGGCCATCGTCGTGCAGGCTCTGCTGCGCATTGCCCGTCGCGCCCTGCGCGGGCCGCTGCAGGTGAGCCTGGCAGTTGCCGGGTTCCTGGCGCTGTTTGCGTTTGCGCTGCCGTTTCCCGCAGTGGTGCTTGGTGCCGGGGTGATTGGCTACCTCAGTGCCCGCCTCGGCAGCCAGCCAGCTGTGAGCCCATCCGCCCAGGTGGTGGCCATGCCGGCGCCCGACGAGCGCCCGGGCACCCGGCGCGCCGCGCTGATCTGCCTGCTGTTGTGGCTTGGTACAGTGGGCGGACTCCATCTGCTGCTGGGGCCGGCGAGTGTGTACACGCAGATTGCTGACTTCTTCTCGCGCATGGCAGTGGTGACCTTCGGCGGTGCTTACGCGGTGCTCAGTTATGTGGCCCAGCAGGGCGTGGAGCAATACCAGTGGCTGGCGCCCGGCGAGATGCTGGACGGCCTCGGCCTGGCAGAGACCACGCCGGGCCCGCTGATTCTGGTCACGCAGTTCGTCGGTTTTCTGGGGGCCTGGCGGCAGGCCGGTGCCGAGCCTTCGTTGTGGGCCGCCACTCTCGGCGCGCTGCTCACTACCTGGGTGACCTTCCTGCCGTGCTTCGTGTGGATTTTTGCCGGGGCGCCCCATGTGGATCGACTGCGCAGCCAGAAGGCGCTCTCGGCGGCATTGTCCGCCATCACCGCCGCCGTGGTGGGGGTGATCGCCAATCTGGCCATGTGGTTCGCGCTGAATCTGTTGTTCCGGCAGACACTGCAAGTCACGTCTTTCGGACTCGACATGCAGTTGCCGGTGTTCCCCAGTGTCAACCTGCCCGAGTTGCTGCTGTCCGTGATCGCATTCGGGTTGCTGTTCCTGCTGCGCCTGCCCATGCTGGCGATGCTGGGCACCTGCGCGCTGCTGGGCATGGGCTGGACGCTGCTGGTCTGACTTCGCTCTGGCTGCGCATTGCCAGGGTTCGGGCCGTGCTTCTATACTCGCGACACGCTTTTCAGGATTTACATCGTCCCTACAGGAACTTCCATGTCTCTACGCTCACTGACCGGCCGCTTCTTCAGGTTGCTCGGGCGCATCCTCGATGCCCTGCGGGTGTTCTTTGGCCGCCTTTTCTTCCTGCTGTTCCTGATCGTGCTGCTGAGCCTGTTGTTCAGCGGGCCGGCCAGGGTGCAGGTGCCAGAAGACGGGCTGGTCATACTCGACCCCAAAGGCGCCATCGTCGAGCAGCCCGGCCTGCTTGATCCGCAGAGCCTGCTGCTGGGCAGTGCCGAGGTCACGGCCACTCCCCTGCGCGATGTGCTGGACACGCTGGAACACGCCGCCACCGATCCCCGCATCCGCGGCGTGGTGCTGGATCTGACCGAGCTGACCGCCGTCGCGCCTGCAGTGCTGGAGACTCTGGGTGCGGCGCTGGAGCGCTACCGGGAGAGCGGCAAGTCCCTCATCGCCCATGGCGACTACTACAGCCAGGCGCAGTATTTCCTGGCGTCCTGGGCGGACACTGTCTACCTGCATCCCATGGGGCAGCTGATGCTGCCGGGCTATGGCGGCAGTCAGCTGTATTTCGCCAGCCTGCTGGAGAAACTGGGCATCAATGTTCACATCTTCCGCGTCGGCACCCACAAGGCGGCGGTTGAGCCGTTCTCGCTGGACGGCATGTCCGACCTCTCCCGCGCCAACATGCAGCAGCTGGTGGACGAGCTGTGGGCGCGCTATCTGAACCAGGTGGCCGCCAACCGGGGCATTACGCCGGAGGCGCTGCGCTCCTACGCGAACGACTACCCGGCGCATCTGCTGGCGGTGGGCGGCGACACGGCGCGTGTGGCACTGGAACACGGGCTGGTGGACGAGCTGGTCAGCCAGCCGCAGTTCCGTGCTCGGCTCAGCGCGCTGGCCGGCGCCGCGGGCGGCAATCCCCGCACCATCTCCTACCAGGACTTCCTGCTCGCCAGCCACTTCCCCCAGTTGCCGGCCGCGAGTGAGGTCGGCGTCATCGTCGCCGAGGGCACCATCGACATGGGGGAACAGCCCCGTGGCGCGATAGGCGCGGACAGTCTGGTGGCACTGATCCGCGACGCCCGGCGCGACGAGCGCATCAAGGCCGTGGTGCTGCGGGTGGATTCCCCCGGCGGCTCGGCGCTGGCCTCGGAGCTGATCCGCCAGGAACTGGAGCAGTTGCAGGAATCCGGCAAGCCACTGGTGGTCTCGATGGGGGGCACGGCGGCGTCAGGCGGCTACTGGATTTCCGCCATGGCCGACGAAATCTGGGCGTCGCCCGCGACCGTCACCGGCTCCATCGGCATCTTCGGCCTGGTGCCGACGGTGGAGGAGGGGCTCGGCAAACTGGGAGTGCGCGCCGATGGCGTGAGCACCACGCCGCTGACCCGCGCCGATCCTCTGACGGGCATGAGCGAGGCCATGGCCACAGTGCTGCAGGCGAGCGTCGAGGATGGTTACCGGCGCTTCCTGCAGCTGGTATCAGACGGTCGCAACCTCAGCATCGAACAGGTGGACGCGGTAGCCCAGGGGCAGATATGGAGTGGCTCGCAGGCGCTGGCGTTCGGGCTGGTGGACAATCTCGGAGAGCTGGACGATGCCATCACGGCCGCCGCGCGCCTGGCCGTGCTGGACAATTACGAGTGGCGCTACATCGAGAAACCGCTGACGCCCGGTGAACAATTCACTCAGGAACTGATCCGCAATTTCGGCATGACGACGCTGGGGGAAGCGCCCTGGCTGCAGGGCCTGATGCGCTCCGGCGTGCAGCAGACACTGCAAAGCGTGAGCACACTGGCGCGCTTCAATGATCCGCGGGACCTTTACAGTGCGTGCGAGTTCTGCGGGTTTCTGGGTCAGGACAGCCGCTAAACGCGCAGGCTTGCGGCCGGCTCAGCGGGGTGCCGTGGCGCGCAGTGCTGCCTCGATGTTGTGTCGCAGATGCCCCGGGGTGATGCTGCCGATGATGACCGCGCTGATGCCCGGCTGGGCGAAGATGAAGTCGAGATTGCGCTGCACGGGGTCGGCCTCCCTCGGACCAGTGTGCGGCGTGGCGGCGTGACCGCTGTTCAAGGCCTTCTTGATGAGCACGCCCTTGTGCAGTGCGTGGGCATGACCGATTACCGCTGCGTCTTCCTGCGCGTCAGGGTTGAAGGTCACCATCACCACATCGGTCTTTGCCACCGCCAGCAGCCCGCCAGCCACCGTCTTGGTGGACATGCCGATGGCGCGCAACAGCCCCGCGTCACGGCAGCGCTGCAGCGCTTCCAGACACTCGCCATCGCGCAGCAGCGCCTCGTCCTGCCCGTCGGAGTGAATCAGCACGATGTCCAGATAGTCTGTCTTCAGGCGTCGCAGGCTGCGCTCGATGCTGCGGCGCACATGGGCGGCGCTGAAGTCGAAGTGGGAGTGTCCTGCGCTGAATTCTTCCCCCACCTTGGAGCAGATTACCCAGTCCTGCCGCTGCGTCAGCAGAGCGCCCAGGCGCTCCTCGCTGCTGCCGTAGGCCGGCGCGGTATCGATCAGGTTCATGCCGGCGTCACGGCACAGGGCCAGGATGTCCCGCACCCGTGCATCGTCCGGAAGCTGGAAGCCGGCCGGGTATTTGACTCCCTCATTGCGGCCGATCTTCACCGTGCCCAGCCCGAGGCAGGACACCCCAAGGCCGGTGCTGCCAAGGGTGCGTCGGGGCAGGGGTGCCGGGAACTGGTGGCTCATGGCGCCGCCTCCCAGCGGGGTGTGGCAATGCCCGGATATGGAAAGTGCGGGGCCAGTGCGGCGCCTGCCGGGTGGCCGTGCGCCAGAGGGGAAATGCCCTGACGGGCCAGTTCCGCACACACGCTGTCCCCCAGATCTGGCGTCAGCGTCAACTTGGTGGGCCAGGTCACCAGCAATGGGCCGCTGGCCTCCAGGTAGGCGGTGTCCGGACGCTGCAGGTTGGAGAGGCGTGGCTCTGCGCGGTTGATGAAGAAGCTGCCCCAGCGGGCGCCGCTGAAGTCCACCCAGGGGAAGGTAGCGGCCAACTGGCGCGCTGCCTCGGCCTGCTGCTCCTGGGGGCTGCGCTGCATGCCGCTCTCGGCGATCTCGCCCCCCAGATACCACACCCAGCCGCCCGCGCCGTCGGGGTGCGAGGTGATGGTCAGCCTTGGCGTCATGCCGAAACTGTCGCCGATGCAGTGCACGAAGGCCGGATCGGGCGCCGTCACTTGCAGGTACACCATGTGCAGCGGACGGGTCTGCATGGCGGGAAGGGAGTCTCTCTCGGCGCCCCCCAGCAGCGTTATCAGGTCGGCGTTCCCTTCTCCGGCGGCCAATATGTAGCGCTGTGCCTGCAGTGTCAAAAGTTCTCCCAGTGCAGAGGTCAGCACCAGATGCTGCAGCGCGCCGCTCTCGCTGTGCGCCGCTGTCACCGCCTGGGCCGGCACCTGAAAGATCCGCGCGCGGTGCGGGGCCACCAGGTGGCCAAGCAGCGAAGGGGTGTCCAGCACGAAGTCGGTCAGCTGGTACAAGGCGCCTTCCAGCGGCTGGTTGCGGAAGAAGGCGGGGTACTGCGCGGGTGTAAGGGCATCGATCCTGCCCCGCAGTGCCTTGCTGCCGAGGAAAGACTTCAGACGGGAGCGGTAACCGCCGCCCGACCACATGAAGTAGTGCGGGGCCAGCACCTGGCAGCCGCGCAGGTCGACGTCGCCTTCGCCCTGCAGGCAGCGGCGCCAGCGCTCGGGCATCCCGGCAATGGCGCTGCTGGCGGGGCTGAGCACGCCGTTGAGCGCATATTTCAGGCCGCCGTGAATGATGCCCTGGGACGCCAGCGACTGCCCGCCCCCCAGGCCGGCACTTTCCAGCAGGATGACATCCAGGCCTTGCTGCTGCAGCCGATTCAGCAGCCACAGCCCGGCAATGCCGCCGCCGAAGATCACGATGTCTGTTGTCACTGTACTGCGCGTTTGCTGCATGCCCGGCCCGGCTAACCTTGTCTGGTAAAAGTTTGCTACAGTGCGTCAGGCCTTTGCCCGCCGCCGAAAGTGCGCGCAATGGTAGCATGGCAGCCCGCCGGAAACCCCCCGGCCGCCGCCCTCCGCCCCGCCCGGCGGCCCAACCGGACAAAGACCAGACCTGTGAATCGATTCACCTACAACCTGCTGTTCACCCTCATTCTGCCCTTGATTGTTCTGCGGCTGCTGTGGCGCTCGCTCAAGGCCCCGGCCTATGCCCGGCGCTGGGCGGAACGCTTCGGCTTCGTCGCGCTGAGCCCCGCGCAGCAGGCCCTGCGCGGTCAGTGGCTGTGGGTACACGCTGTATCGGTGGGCGAGTCCATCGCCGCCGCCCCCTTGATCCGCAAGCTGCGCAGCGAGCATCCCGGCATCCCCATCGTCGTCACCACCATGACACCCACGGGATCGGAGCGTGTGCGTGACATGTTCGCAGACGACGTGTGTCATGTGTACGCGCCCTACGACCATCCCTGGGCCGTGCGCAATTTCCTGTCCCGCTTCCAGCCCCGCCTGCTGGTGATCATGGAAACGGAGTTGTGGCCCAACATCATTCATTACACGAAGCAGAGCGGCGGTCGGGTGATCGTGGCCAACGCGCGGCTGTCCGAAAAATCGGCCCGGGGCTATGAGAAGTTTCCGGCACTGGGCAAGCCCATGCTGCAGCAGATCGACTGCATCGCCGCCCAGGCCCGCAACGATGCCGAGCGTTTCGTGCGCCTGGGCGTTGCCGCCAGGCAATTACAGATCACCGGCAGCATCAAGTTTGAGATCGAATTGCCGGACACCCTCGCAGAAAAGCAGCGCGCATTGCAGGCCCTGCTGGAAGGTGAGCGGCCGGTTCTGATTGCCGCCAGCACCCGCGAGGGCGAGGAAGAGAAAGTGCTCGACGCCTACACGCTGTGCCTGGCGCAGGTGCCCAGGCTGCTTCTGCTGTTGGTGCCACGTCACCCGGAACGCTTCAAGGCGGTGGCGAAGCTGTGTGCCGACAAGGGGCTGACCGTGGTGCGGCGCAGCGAGGGCCTGCCGGCGACGCCGCTCACCCATGTTTTTCTGGGCGATTCCATGGGCGAGATGCTCACTTATTTCAGTGTGGCTGACATCGCCTTCGTGGGCGGCAGTCTGGTGAACACCGGCTGCCACAATGTCCTGGAGCCCGCGGCCATGGGGCTGCCCGTGTTCGTCGGCCCCTCGCAGTTCAACTTCCAGACCATCTGTGAGCAACTGGAGGAAGCGGGTGCCCTGCAGACAGTGGCCGATGAAAAAGCCCTCGCCACAGCCATCACCGCTGCCTGCCTCGACCCGGCGCTGCGCGAGCGCATGGGCCACGCGGGTCGCGCCCTCATCGCAGAAAACCGCGGCGCCCTTGGTCGCACCTATGCCCTTGTCCTTCAATTCTACGAGAACGTGCCATGAAGCCTCTTGTTTGCCTTCTTGCCAGTCTGCTGGTCAGCGCGCTGCTGGGCGCCCCTGGCGTCAGTGCCCAACCGGCCATCACCACGCTGGATGCCATCAGCCGCCACGTCGAGGCCACGGGATTCGCCGGCACCGTGCTGGTCCACGACATGAGCACTGACCAGTACCTCGCCGGCGACGCTGCCCTCGCTCAGCAGCGCTTCATTCCTGCCAGCACGTTCAAGATCTTCAGTGCGCTGGTGGCTCTTGAGACCGGCGTGATTGCCGACATCAGCACCGTCATGCCCTGGGATGGCGTGGTGCGTGGCCGCATGGAACTGAACCAGGACCTGACGCTGCTGGAAGGCTTTCGCCTGTCTGCCTTGCCGCACTTCCAGGCGCTGGTGCGGGCCATTGGTGAAGAGCGCATGCAGCAGCACATCGATGCTGTGGGCTATGGCAACCGCGACATCTCCGGCGGCATCGACCAGTTCTGGCTGACGGGAGCGCTGCGCATCTCGCCGCTGGAGCAGGTGCAGTTTCTGCAGCGCCTTTATCGCAACGAGCTGCCGTTCTCACAGCGCAGCATGGATCTGGTGAAGACGCTGATGCTCTCGGAGGACACGCCCCAGCAGCGCATTCGCAGCAAGACAGGGCTGGCCGTGCTCGAGGGCGACGAGAATACTGGCTGGTGGGTGGGCTGGGTGGAAAGCGACGCGGGGGTGCGCTTCTTTGCTTCCGTGCTGCAGGCGAAGGCGCCGGATGACACGTTCATTCCTGCACGCCAGGCGGTGGCCCGCGCAGCGCTGGATGAGGTGCGCTATGTGCTGGACATCCGCCAGCTGGCGCAGCATGTGCGCGACGAGCAGGGCGAAGCTGCGCTGATCATGCTGCGCGAACTCGTCGCCATCCCCACCTTCAATGTGGAAGGCCTGCCTCAGCACGAGAACCCGGAGTTCCTGCGCTTCGCTGCCACACTGGAACGCCTGGTGCGAATTTTCGGCCTGCAGTTCCGCAATGTGGACAATCGCGTCTACGAGATATCCCTTGGGGAGCCGGTGGGCGAGCTGATCGGCGTTCATGCCCATGCCGACGTAGTGCCGGTGAATCCCGACGAGTGGGTGCTGGCCGATGGCACGCGGCTGGACCCGTTCGCCGCGACGCAGATCGGTGAGCGGCTGTACGGCCGCGGCACCGAGGATGACAAGAACGGCATCGTTGCCGCCCTGTTCGCCATGCGTGCGCTCAAGGACTCCGGCCTGCCGCTGCGCCGCCACTTCAAGCTGCTGATCGACACCCGCGAAGAAACCGGCGGCGACGCGATGCCTTACTATCTGGAGCGCAACCCCACGCCCGACTACAACATCGCGCTCGACGGCAGTTATCCCGTCATCATCGCCGAGAAGGGCTATGGCACTGTGATGGCCAGCTTCCCCGCACGCGCCGCAACGGGTGAGGGCGCCGAAGTGGTGGCGCTGAGCGGCGGCCTGGCCACCAATCAGATTCCCGCCTCGTCCACTGCGCGACTGCTGAGTGAGCGACCCGACGCCCTGGTCACGCTGCTCAATGAGCGCGGCGCGGTGTTCGCCGCCACCCATGGCAGCGATTTCCAGATCAATGCGCGTCGCGACGGCGATGCCGTGCTGCTGGAGGTGTTCGGTGTCTCTGCCCATTCCTCCGAGCCCGAGAGCGGCATCAACCCGGTGTCGCGCCTGCTGGCCTTCATGGAATCGCTGCGGGCCGAGAGTGTGTTCAAGAGCAATCAGTTTACCGATGCCGCGCGTTACGCCACCGAGAACTGGGGTCTGGGTCATTACGGCGAGAGTATGGGCATTGCCTACCGTCACGACTTCATGGGACCGCTGACAGTGGCCCAGACCTTTGTGTCCACCGACACCGACGGCCTGCGCACCGCTGTGAATCTGCGCCTGCCCGTGGGCCGGGAACCGCAAGACTTGCTGCAGGAGATTGATGGGCGACTGCGCGCCTGGAAGGCCGCGACGGGCGTGGACGTGACGCTGGAGCTGAGCGCAGGGGCGCCCATGTACCGCAATCCAGAGGGCGCGTGGGTAAACGCCCTGCTGGACATTGCCGTGGCCAATCTCGACATTCCCCGCGAGTTCGGCTCCTCAGCCGGCGGTACGTCCATTCATGATCTGCCCAACGGCGTGCAGTTCGGGCTGGCCATGCCCACCGAGAAATACACCGGGCACAATGCCAATGAGTTCAAACGTCTGGAGCAGTTCCTGATCGACCTGCAGATTGTGACCGAGATGTTCGCGCGCCTGGGCACGATGGAAAATCTGTAGGAGCGGGCTTGCCCGCGAACCCGTTGACCCCTGCCCCGCCACTACCCCGCCGCCACCCCGAACAGTGCCCCCACTCCCGCCGTCAGCGCCATCGCCAGAGCTCCCCAGAAGCTCACCCGCATGATCGCCGCCAGCAGGGGAGCGCCACCGGCTCTCGCCGACACGGCGCCCAGCAGGGCCAGAAACAGCAGCGCACTGCCCGACACCGCCACCATCAGCGTCGCCGGGGCAAACACCATGACCACCAGGAGCGGCAGCAGGGCGCCGACCGAGAAGGTGATGGCCGAGGCCAGCGCGGCCTGGATGGGCTGCGCTGACTAGGAGTCCGAGATGCCGAGTTCGTCCCGTGCATGGGCCCCCAGCGCATCGTGCTGCGTCAGCTGGCTTGCCACCGTCGCGGCCAGGGCCGGCTCCAGCCCGCGCCTGACATAGATCGCCGTCAGCTCTGCCAGTTCCTGCACCGGCTGTGTGGCCAGTTCCATCTTCTCGCGGGCCAGATCGGCGCGCTCGGTATCGGCCTGCGAGCTGACCGAGACATACTCGCCGGCCGCCATCGACATGGCTCCCGCCACCAGCCCGGCCACGCCTGCAACCAGGATGCCCTTGGCATCGGCACCGGCGGCGGCCACTCCCAGCACCAGGCTGGCAGTGGACACGATGCCGTCATTGGCGCCCAGCACGGCTGCCCGCAGCCAGCCGATCCGCTGTGTCTTGTGTCCTTCGCTGTGGCGCATGGCGTGGTCCTGATGGTTTCAAGCGGTTGACTGTAAGCCCTCGCGGGCGCAATGGGCATCGGGTGTTGCCGCACGTGGGCGCAGCATCGTCAGATTGACACCCTCGTCAGATTCTCCACCCCACCCGCCGTTACCAGCACATTGTCCTCGATGCGGATGCCGCCCAGCGGCGTCAGGGTGTCCACCAGGTCCCAGTCGATGTATTTCGCGCGCGGCCCGTCGCGCTCGGGGTCCAGCAGCACGGGGATGAAGTACAGGCCGGGCTCGATGGTGAACACCTGGCCGATGGCGGTGGAGCGCGTGGTTCGCAACGACGGGTACTCCGGCGGTGGGGCCTGGGTCTCGCCCCGCGCGTTCTTCATGCGGCCGCCCACGTCGTGTACCTGGATGCCCAGAAGATGTCCAACGCCATGAGGCATGAACAGCGTGCTGACCTTGTGTTCCAGAAGAGCCTCCGCCGAGCCGCGGCAGATGCCAGACTGCAGCAGGATGTTGGTGATGCCCATGTGGCAGGCCACGTGAATGTCGGGGTAGGGGATGCCGGGGCGCACCTTGCGGATCAGGCTCTGCTGCAGGGCGGTCATGGCTTCCACCAGGTCGCCGAACAGCGGGGCAGTGTGGGGCCGGGTGAAAGTGCGCGTAATGTCCGAGCAGTAGCCGTTGACCTTGCAGCCGGCGTCGATCAGCAGCACCTGGCTGCGCTCACCGCTCTGTCGCCGCTTGTGCTGGTAGTGCAGGATGGCCGCCTTCTCGTCCAGCGCGACAATGTTGGTGTAGGGCGTCTCTTCGTCAAGGATGTGGCAGGCCTGCAGGTAGGCCATGTGAATGGCGTACTCGCTGCCGCCGGCTTCGAAGGCATGGCGGGCGGCGGTGTGGCCCAGCAGGGCCTGGCGGTTGGCGGCGCGGATGCAGGCCACTTCGTAGTCGGACTTCACGGCGCGCTGGAAATCCAGCCACTGCAGCAGGGCCGAGGGGTTGTGGCACTCGGGCGGCAGGCCCATGGCCGTGGCGAAGTGGGTGTTCTCGCCCAGGAACGCGATGCGCGCCAGCGGGGGAATCTCGACGCCGGGAATGCCCTGCAGCGCCTCGGCAATGGCGGCGCTGCGCTCCAGCGGCTGAACCTGCCACTGGGCGGCGACCCAGTCGTCAAGATGCGCCGTCTGTTCATACCAGAAGTCTGTGGGCACCACCTGAAAATACACAGGCGTCTGCCCGGGCAGAATCAGCAGCACCTGCTCGGGGCGGCTTGCGGGCAGCCAGTGGCTGAAGTGTCCGTAGGCGCGGAAGGGGGACGTCTGGTCGTCGGCATAGTGGTAACGCGCCGAACCGCTATGAATGAGCACGGCTTCGAAATTGCCGGTGGCGAGCAGAGCGTCTGTGTACAGCGCCAGCAGGCGTTCGATGTGCTGGGCGTAGTGTTGAGCGTAGGACATGGGCGTTCTCTGTGGGTGTGTGCGATGGCGGGACGATAGCACAGAGGGGGCAGGGCCCGCTCCCACAAGGCTCGCTCCCACCCGGTCGTTGCCGCCGCGCGGGGGATGCGGCTATGATTCGGGGACAGAGCGCGAAGACCCGTCGACCATGAGCACGCCCCCCGGCCCTTTCACCATGAATGACCATTCCGCCCGGTTGCGCGCCGACGGGTCGGCGGAATCCATCGCCCTGGATGCCAGCTTCTGGCAGGACCTCGCTGCCGGCAGGTTCGGCGACTTCCACAATGAGTATCTGGTCACCACGCAGAGTTTTTCCCGGAACTGGCCGCTGTGGGAAATGCATCGTCATATCGATTTATAAACGGACCATTCACATGCTGACTCTCTACATCGCCAACAAGAACTACTCGTCCTGGTCATTGCGACCGTGGATTCTGCTGAAGGCGCTCGACATTCCCTTCGAGGAACGGCTGGTGCCTTTCACGGCGCATTCCAACTGGGAGGAGTTCCGACGCTTCTCGCCCAGTGGCAAGGTGCCGGCCCTGGTCACCGAGAACGGCACTATCTGGGACTCGCTGGCAATTGCCGAGTTTCTGGCCGAACAGTCCACATCGGTGTGGCCCGAGGAGCGGATGACACGGGCCTGGGCGCGCTCTGCCGCGGCCGAAATGCATTCCGGATTTCTCGCCTTGCGCGAGCACTGCTCGATGAGCTGCGGCGTGCGCATTCGTCTGCACGACATGGTGCCGCCGCTGCTGCGGGACATTGCCCGTCTCAACGAATTGTGGTGCGAGGGGCTGCAGCGTTTTGGCGGTCCGTATCTGGCCGGTGAGCGTTTTACCGCCGTGGACGCCTTCTTCGCCCCGGTGGCCTTGCGCGTGCAGACCTATGGGTTGACGCTGGCCGCACCGGCGCAAGCCTACGCCGCCCGCCTGCTTGAATTGCCGGCGATGCAGCAATGGTACCAGGACGCCCTCGCAGAACCCTGGCGCGATGAGCAACACGAACACGATTGTCTGCGGCGTGGTGTTCTGCTGGCCGATCACCGCACTGCGCGCTGAAGCGCCGCCTGCAGCTGCGCGTTTGCCTGCTGGTGCGGGTGAGCGTGACTAGCGCGGCGTATCGTGCACGCGGATCAGCCCTTCCTGCGCCACCGACACCACCAGCTCGCCGTTCTGTCGAAAGATGTTGCCGCGGCTGAAGCCGCGCGCAGCAGAGGCAGACGGGCTGTCCTGCACATACAGAAGCCACTCGTCCATGCGGAAGGGGCGGTGGAACCACATCGAATGATCCAGGCTCGCGATCTGCAATTGCGGTGAGTACACGCTCATGCCGTGGGGGCGCAGACTGGTGTCCAGCAGCGCCATGTCCGAGGCGTAGGCCAGCATCTGGGCGTGCAGCGGGTAGTCGGCCGGCAGGTCGGTGTTCACGCGCATCCACACACTGCGCCGGGCAGGCCGTGGTTCAGGGCGCATCATGTTCTCCACATCCACGGGACGCAGGTCGATGGCGAACGGGCGTGAGAAATTCGCCAGCAGTTCGGGAGACAGGCTGTCGCGGAACTTGTGGGCCAGCTCGCTGCGGGTGAGGCAGGCTTCCGGAGGAGGCACCTGGGGCATGGTCTCCTGATGCGACAGACCGCTCTCCGGCAACTGGAACGAGGCGGCCAGATTGAGAATCGCCGCGCCGTGCTGAATCGCGGTGACACGACGCGTGCAGAAGCTCTTGCCGTCACGCAGGTTTTCCACCTTGAACAGGATCGGATGCTCCTTGTCGCCGGGCCGCAGGAAATAGGCGTGCAGCGAATGCACCTGGCGTCCTTCCGCCACCGTGCGGCTGGCACTGAGCAGCGCCTGGGCCAGCACCTGGCCCCCGAAGATATGACGCCAGCCTTCACTCTTGTGGCGTGTCTGGAACAGGCCGTCGTCGAGCGTCTCCAGGTCGAGGTGATCGAAGAGTTGCTGCAGCTGCTGGTTCATGGCGGTCTCCGGGGTGGCGAACAGCTGTTCGAAAAGGCCCGCAGTGTAACAGGACGCACGGCACGTTTCACACGTGGGGGCCTGGCTTTACGCCCCCGGAGCGCCCGCGTATGATCGCCGGACATCAATAACAAGCAAGGCTTTGAAGGGGAGACATCATGCGCAGAATTGGATTGTTCACAGGTATCGCTGCGGGTGCAGCAGTGGCGATGTTCATAGCCATGGATTCTCCGCTCAATGCGGCCGACGCCGATCTGGCAGCGGTGAAGAAGCAGTTCGTTGGCCATTATGAACTGCTCAGCTATGTCTCCTTCCCGGAAGGCGGGGGCGTGGTGGACAACAATTACGAAGGCCGCATCACCTATGACGAGCACGACAACATGACGGCTCAAGGCATGCCGAAGGATCTGCCCGCCCGCGCGGCGGCGTCGTCCACCAATGTCAGCGGTGGCTTTGCGTACTATGGCAGTGTCACCTGGGACATCGAGAACCAGATCGTCACGCATCATGTGGAAGGCTCGCCCTCCCGCGGCAGCTGGGTGGGGGAAGACAACGTGCGCCACTACGCGT
>CAISYX010000339.1 GCA_903889815.1 uncultured Gammaproteobacteria bacterium | reverse complement strand
GGTTTCGCGTTCGGATTCTGTAGATAGAGGCTCTCTGGCAAAGCGCCGGATCACCGGCAGCTGCTTGCGCAGCGTGCTGTCAGTCATGGAAGGCAATACGGCATTGATGAAGGCATACAGGCGCTCCGGCCAGCCCAGCACCACACTGCCCCAGCGCCCGCGTTCGATGCGTTGCAGGACTTGACGGGCCACATCAATGGGGTCATCCATGGCATTGCCCAGTGCCTGGTTCATGGCCACAACCTTTTCGCTGTTGAGCGGCGTGCGCGTGGCCCGCGGGGCTACATGCAGCACATGCACACCGGTGTCGGCGAGCTCGCGGCGCAGGGCTTCACTGAAACCGCGCAGGCCGAACTTGCTGGCGCAGTACACACTGAAGCCCGGATACCCGATGCTGCCGAATGCGGAGCCGATGTTCACAACAAGCGCCTCCGGCTGAGCGAGCAGCTGGGGAAGCAAAAGTCGGGTAAGCAACACCGGCACGGCAAGATTGAGCGTCAGTTGCCGTTCGATGGACTCGAAGGTGCTGTCGGCAAGAAAGCTCAGCCCGCTCGCACCGGCGTTATTGACCAGCACTGAGACTTGCCTGCCTGCACAGAGCGCGCGCAAGCGCAGGCGGTCTGTCTCTTCCACCAGATCAACCGCCAGCCACTCGTGTGCCTGGCCCTGTGCTGGCAGAGCACGGGCAAGCTGCTCAAGCGCTGCCGCATCACGTGCCACCATAATCAGGCGCGCGCCCGCTCGGGCCAGCGCCAGGGCAAGCGCGCGGCCAATGCCGCCCGTGGCGCCCGTCAACACTACTATCCTGCCCTCGATACGCATCTGGGACTCCTCAGGCGGCGCTGCGCACGGCGGCGCTGGAAGGAATCTCCAGCACGCTGTCGAACACGCCTTTGTAAAGCCGGTAGAACATTTTCGTGCTGTGCAGCAGCAAGGCCTGGTCGTCCGGGTCGGTGAAGCGGTTCATCAGATTTTCCAGATGCTGGATGTGCGACTGATCGATGCTGCCGTGGGAGCGCAGATAGCTGAACGCTCGCTCCGGCAGATTGAGTGCCGCCTTGATCTGATCGGCCGCGTGGTCGGCCAGATTGACGCTGGTGCCTTCCAGGACGTGCACCATGCCGAAGAAGCCGATCGGGTCACGGCGCATGACCATGTCCCACGCGTAGGCGATCATCAGTTCAGTCTGCATGGCAGGCTGACTGCGGCGCACGGATTCCTTGTCACCGCCGCAGGCGGCGATGTCGTTGAGAATCCACTCCTGGTGGCCGATTTCTTCCTCGATGTACTCGGCCACCGCCACCCGCAGCCACTCGCGGCTCTCGGGCAGACGGGCGCCCACGGCCATCAACAGCGGCACGGTGAACTTCACATGGTGGTAAGCCTGGGTCAGGTAGGCGATGTATTCGTCAAGCGTCACATTGCGGGCCATGCAGCGGGTGATGATCTCGCTGCGCACCAGCTGGTTCTGCTCGGGGGCGGTTTCCTGTTTCAGAATGTCATAGAACATGGTGAACGATCTCCTCGTGAGTGTGCTTGTGAATGTCGTTGGACGCGGCATACAGCGCGTCGATGGTGGCGGCAAAACGCGCGGCAATCTGGGCGCGGCGTGGCCGGCCATTGCTGGTCGTCAAATCAGTCTCGAGGCCTGTGCCACGCGCCAGGGGAGCCTCCAGGCGTGCCCAGCGGCGGATGCGCGCATAGTCTGGCAACGCGGCATTGATGCCGGCGATGTTTTCTGAAATCCGGGCATCGCTGATGCCGGCCTGCCGTGGCAGCACCAGCGCCACGCAGTAGGGACGCGAGTCGCCCAGCACGATGCACTGAGCAATCAGCGGGCTGGCCGCGAGCTGAGTCTCGATCCACTCGGGGCTGATGTTGCGGCCAAAGCTGGTGACCAGCAGATTCTTGCGGCGCCCCGTAAAGTACAGATAGCCATTGCTGTCCTGGTAGCCCAGATCTCCGGTGGCGAACGGCGTGTCGTCGTCCGCCTCGTGCCAGGACTCCTTGTCGCCGGCGTAACCCAGAAAGCGGGGGCCGAAGGTGTTGATCTCGCCGTCGATGATCTCGACACGCAGATGGGGCAGTGGCCTGCCCAGGCTGCCGTTGCGACGCTGCCCTGGCGTGTTGAGACTGACCACCGAGCCACATTCAGACAGGCCGTAGCCTTCATGCACAGGAATGCCAAACTGCCAGGCGCGCTCCAGCAGCGCCGGATTGACCGTGGCACCGCCCACCGCGACAAAGCGCAGCGAATCCGGCAGCTTCCAGCCGGCTTCACAGCTCATGACCAACGCTTCCAGCAGCTGGGGAATCAGAATCATGCTGTGCGGCCGGCAGTGCGCCAGCACATCGAGAAACGTCGGGAGAGCGAAGCCTGTGGCGCCGTTGAAGCCCAGGGTTTGCTGCTTTGCCACGATGACGGTGGCGCCAGAGCGCAGCGGCGCATGTACGCCGGCAATATTCTCCAGCAATGTCGCCAGCGGCAGTACACACTGGTGACGGGTAATTTCGCATTGCTGCGTCGCAGACACGATGGAGTCCGTCACCGCCTGCATGTGCGCCTCACTCAGGCAGGCGCCTTTCGGAGTGCCGGTGGACCCAGAGGTAAACGTAATCTTGCGGGTGCCCGCAGGCAGTGAAGCGGCGCGCTGCGCGAGCTCGCCCTCTGTTCTGGGAATAAGTTGATACAGCAGGCCGAACAGCGGCTCTGGTGCGCTGAGCTTCGTCCCGTTTGCATCAAGGACGCCGGCAGGCAGCGTCGCGTCATACAGCACAGCATCCACCGGAACAGTTGCCAGTGCATGCTGCAACTGGCCGGGGGCAAAAAAGCCCGGCAGCGGCAACAAGGTGATCCCAGCCATGGCGCATGCCACGTCGGCCACGATCCACGCGGGGGCATTGTCGGCAGCAAGAGCCAGCACCTTGACCTTGTCCTTGCGCAGACGCCACACCAGACGGCGCACTTCGTGCTGCAGCTGTTGCCAGGTAAGGGCTGTTTGCAGAGCCGCATCGAACACCATGATCGCGGGTTCGTCCGGGCGCGAAGCTGCCTGTATGTTGATGGCGTCCCAGAGCTTATCCATGGCTGCTTTCCTTGCTGAAGGGCTGCAGTTGCGCAACGATGGCGTCGATCTCGTCGGCATGCTCGCTCAGCAGCTTGAGGGCGAATTCGTTGCGCTGCAGGGTTCTGTAAGCCTGAGCGACGTCGCCTATCACCACCCATGGGCGATTGGCGTAGTAACTGCCCCAGGACTGCGCCTGCTCACCCAGACAGATCGGGTCAGCCTCACAGATTTCCTGGGGGGCAAAGCCAAGGCGGTGCAGCAGTGCGCTGACCTGCGCAGTGGCGGTAAACGTGACCCAGCGAAAGCCGGCGCGATACAGCACATCCGTCAGCACGATGAACAGCAGCTGGCTGCTGCCGCGGGTGCCGGCCAGGTTGCCGGTTTCGATGAGCTTAGCGCGGGACACTGTCTCGCCGGTGCGCTCTGATACCAGTGCTTCCAGCGGGGCCGTCAGATAGTTCTCAACGAAGAAGTGTCCGCATTGGCCTGGTCGCAAACCCAGCACGCCCTGCACATCGCTGTTCTGCCAGCTGGCCATCAGCAGTGGCAGAAAGTGCGTGATGTCGGCGCTGTAGGTTTCCGCGTAGCGGGAATGAATGAATTGCTCAAGGCTCTGGCGATGCAGCGCCTGCTGATCATGCAGACTGAGCTGCGGTGCAGGCGCGGATTGCGCGGCTGGCGAGAAAGTGTCGAGACCTGCAGTGCTGACGATGCTGAGACAAACTTGCGTGGCTGACATGATCGTGGACTCCGTTTTGGCTGGATCATGTCGCCACTTTAGACAGTGAATCTTAATGCAGTATTAAGAGAGCAACTCAGTCACGGGGTTTTTCAGAAAACACCTTGCGACCGCTGAACATGGCAGAAATCAGGCCATTGCCTTCCTTCACATCGCTCACCACCACGGCACCGATGTGCACGACAATTGCCAGCAGCATGGCCCAGAAGCCAATCTCGTGAATCTCGATGAAGGGTTCGCGAAAGCGCCGCATGGACGCATAGCCTTCCGGGTCCAGCATCTCCTTGGCCCCCGGCACCAGGCCCTCCAGTTTCGTATGGTCCTCACCCGCCGCAGTGGCCCATTCCGCAAACTCATGGCCGAATGGTGGGAAATACAAGTCAGTTCCAGCCAGCACCAGGCCGGTAATCATCTGCACGCCCAGCAGAAAAAACAGCAGGGCCAGCATCAGGCGGCCCACCGGGTTGTGCCCCTTGTAGGCTGGCGGGTGTCCGGCCTTCGCGCCGGAAACCCATTCCCGCAAAGCCGTGCCATAGCCGCGGCCACCAGGCAACACCGCAGTCCAGCGGGAATAAGGATTACCGATGAACCCCCAGATAATGCGCCACAGCAGGTTCAGGGCGAATACATAACCAATCCACGCATGCAGAATCTTCAGGTCCACCTTGCCCTCACTGCTCAGACCCAGCGCCGAGCCACTGAGAATGACGATGCCAACGGCAATCAGCCCCAGCACGCACAGCACGTTGATCCAGTGGAACCAGCGCACTCCCGCGTCCCAGACTGCATAGGAATGCAGCATTTGAGCCGGTTGGGAAGCAGGGATCCGCGCTTTCTTGTCACTCATGGTGTTTCTCCTTGGATTGGGCGAGTTGTTCGATCCCAACACCCTGCCACGGTGACATTAAGGTTTTATGAATGCGAGCCGCGTCACACCTGAGGTTTGTAAGCTGCAAGAGCCGTGTCGTATCATATGAAGATGTCAAGTGTAATGCAGTCACCCCAAAGCCCGCCCCGAGATGCGCTGTCTGTCACCAGCCTCAACCGCATGGCGAAATCCCTGCTGGAAGGGCATTTCCCGAATGTATTGGTGGAAGGCGAGATATCGAATCTGGCAATGCCCGCATCGGGGCACTGGTATTTCACCCTGAAGGATGAAGGCTCCCAGGTGCGCTGCGCCATGTTTCGCAATCGCAATATGGGCGCCGGCTTCCGCCCACGGGACGGCATGCTGGTGCTGGTCCGCGGACGCCTCAGTCTCTATGAGGGGCGCGGTGACTATCAGCTGATCGCCGAATCAGTGGAAGAGGCAGGCGATGGGGCCTTGCGCCGTCGCTTTGAGATGCTCAAGCAGAAACTGGCCGCCGAGGGCCTGTTCGCCAGCGAGCGCAAACGCCCTCTTCCCGAGCACGTGCGCCATGTCGGGGTGATCACCTCTGCCACCGGTGCCGTCATTCGCGACATCATCAGTGTGCTGCGCCGCCGTTTTCCGGCCATCCGCATCACCTTGCTGCCAGTGGCGGTACAAGGCGCCGAGGCGCCAGCCGCCATCGTGAAAGCCATCGCTACCGCCAACCGCAGACAAGCAGAGTTGGGGCTGGACGTGCTGATCGTGGGACGCGGAGGCGGTTCGCTGGAAGACCTGCAGGCCTTCAACGAGGAGAGTGTGGCGCGGGCAATTCACGACAGCAGCCTGCCGGTGGTCAGTGCCGTAGGCCACGAGACGGATTTCACCATTGCCGACTTCGTGGCCGACCTGCGTGCTCCCACGCCATCCGCCGCCGCGGAGCTGCTCAGCCCCGATCAGAACGAGATGCTGCAGACACTGGAAGGCTTCGCGCTGGTGTTTCGCAAGCTGATCGGTGATCGCCTGCAGCGGGACACGCGCCAGCTGCTGTGGCTGACCCGTCAGTTGAAGCATCCCGGCCGTCGCCTGCAGGAGCACGCCCAGGCTCTGGATATGCTGGAAGGACGTCTGCAGCGCGCCACCCGCCATCGTCTGGCACACACGGCCAATGCGCTGGAGAGACTCCGGCAGCGACTCAGCCTGCTCTCACCAGTCACAGCTATCCGCCAGCAGCTGTTGCGCCAGGAGGCCCTTGGCCACAGGCTGCAACGCGCGATGCTGCAAACCCTGCACCGGCAGCAGGCAGCGCTGGGGCAACTGGCGCGCAGCCTCGACAGCGTAAGCCCGCTGCAGACTCTGCGCCGCGGCTACAGCATCACTTTCGACGCCCGGCAGCAGGTGGTCCGCAGCGTTGCAAGCCTGCAGCCGGGTCAGTCACTGCGCACGCAACTGGGTGCCGGGGTGGTCCTGAGTACCATCACGGCACTGGTGCCAGAGGCCCTGATCAATGATGAGTCATGACACACGGAAACCCTGAGCCCATGCCCCGATTTCGCTCATTTCTGGCATCTGGTATGGCCATACTGGCACTGGCTGGCAGCCTTGTCTTCGCGCCCGCCGCCCAGGCTGTGCCGGTAGACGCCCTGCCCGTTGCTGCCGCTGTCCCTGGTGGCGTCGCCGTGCTTGCCACTGCATCGAACACCGTTTCAGCGAGATATCGCGACGAGCGGGTACTTCTGGCGGAATTTGAGAACAGGCAATATGCCATTGTCGGGATTCCGCTGAGCGCCTCGCCCGGCAACCACAATTTGGCCCTTGTCGATGCCCAGGGCAACTCGAGTACTCTGCACTTCACTGTCACCGACAAGCAGTACTCGGAGCAGCGCCTGACCATCACCAATGAGCGGCAGGTCAACCCCAACAAAGCAGACATGGAGCGCATCAACCGCGAGAGCGCGGAAATGGCTGCAGCTTTCAGCAGCTGGAACGATTCGTTGCAGCCTGCCTTTCGCATGCTTCCGCCTGCGGAAGGGGTTCGCAGCAGCTCCTTCGGCCTGCGCCGCTTTTTCAATGACCAGCCCCGCGCACCGCACTCGGGCATGGACAT
>CAISYX010000338.1 GCA_903889815.1 uncultured Gammaproteobacteria bacterium | reverse complement strand
CCGCCATTGGCCAGCATCTGGGCAAAACGCAGGTAGTCACCGGCGGTGCCGGTCAGGCCGCCGCCGCCCGACAGGAAGGTGGGCGCTTCGATGAAGGCACTGTTCTGCGGGCTGCTCAGGCCGTCTGGCCCGGAGGTGTACTCGCGGGAGAAACGCTGTGCCCGGTCGCGACCCACATGGAAGCGCGTGTCCGCCATGCCCAGAGGGTCGAACAGGCGCTGCTGCAGGAACTCGTCGAAGCCCATGCCTGAGAACTTCTCCACCAGATAGCCCTGCACGTCTACCGACACGCTGTAGTGCCAGGCGCTGCCGGGCTGCTGCCGCAGTGGAATCTGCGCCAGCTTGTCGATCATGTCCTGCAGGGTGCCGTTGCCATCGAGCACGTTCATCTCGCCATAGAGCGTGTCCACCCGCGAGCGCGAGAAGCTGCCATAGGTCAGGCCGCCGGTGTGGCTCATCAGCTCGCGCATGGTCATCTTGTGATGGGGCAGCTCCGCCATCGGGATGCCGTTGGGCACGTCTTCCTGGGCCACCACCAGATTGGTGAACTCCGGAATGTAGTTCTCCACTGGGTCATCCAGCGCGAATTTCCCTTCCTCGTAGAGCATCATCATGGCCACGCCGGTAATGGGTTTGGTCATCGAAAAAATGCGGAAGATGGTGTCTTCCGCCATGGGTACCTGGTTTTCCAGATCCTGCCAGCCATAGGTGTCCTTGTGCACGAGCTTGCCGTGGCGGGCCACCATGGTGACGATGCCGGCCAGCTGGCCGTTGTCCACTTCGGCCCGCAGGCCGGCCTGGAAGGCAGCGAGGCCGTCGCGGCTCATGCTCACGTCGGCAGGGTCGGCCTGGGCGAGGTTGCGCTCGGTGTTCTGTGCGAGCGCGAGGGTGGAGCACAGGCAGGTGAGGATCAGCAGCCAAGCATGACGCGCGAGCCGGCTGGCAGTGAAAGTGGTGTGATGTTGTCCAGGTGTCATGAGGCCCCCAATGCCTGCAGCAGCAGGTCTCGGTCGGTTGAAAGTGGCCGGATCAAAGCATATCCGGAGGGCATTCTCAATCGTGGGCAATGCAGGGGGAAGGCGCAGGGAGGCAGTCGAGGGAAGCATTCCTGCTTGAAACTATTGTGCAGCGCCCGCCGCCCTCTGGGCATCCCATTCTTCGCGGCGTGCGCCAGCCAGAATGCCTTCCAGTCCATAATTGCCTTCGTGGCAGGAATACTCGTAGATCAGCTCGCCGGGGGGCTTGCGGGAGAGGGTCAGCTCTTCGGTGAAAGGCTGGGTGTAAACCAGCGGGTCGGTAACGGTGACGGAATAGTAGATCTCGTTTTCGCCAATGATCTCGAAACGCTCAGTCAGCTCCAGTTGGTCGGTGGAGATCAGGCGGAAGTGCGAAATCTCGGGTCGGAAGTTCTTCGAGTGCACCACCAGCGTGTCGCCCTCCCAGTAGCCGACCGAGTCGCCCAGCCAGGTCTTGTGATCGAAGGGAAGGTGGTCCTTGTTCAGGCGGATGATGCGGGCATCGTGCACCATCTCGCCCATCAGCATCACATAGTCCTGGTTCTGCACGATCTGGAAATTGTTGTTGTAGGGCGTCACTGCGATGGGCGGGATGCCCCGCGCCAGGCAGCGATCGCCGGGCGTCCGTGCTTCGGGGCCATCGGAAGGCCCGAGGCCCTGTGCTGTCCACTTCGCAAAGATGTCCTGCTGGCGTCCGTCCGGGCGGAACGGGAAGCGGCCATCGGGCGGGTCGATGATCATCGACGTGCGGTATTCGCCCTTGACCTGGAGCACATTGACGAACACATCGCTGAAGTTGATGTCGGCTTCCTGGCCGATGGCGCCGCCCAAAGGAGGGGGCGCGCGGTCAGCATCCAGGGGCGCGGCCTTCTGTTGTTCGAAATCACGGGCGGCCTGTTCCAGCGCTGCCACTTCCTCTGCGGAATAGACGCGCTGCGTGCCCAGGGCGACAGGACGCTCGATGGGGGTTTGTGTGGTATTGGTCCAGAATCCCTGTAGATTCGGGTGACCATATTCCGTGCGTTGGACTGTCCAGTTTTCGTCCTGCGACAGCCCCTGCTGGGCCACACACAGGGCAGCGAGGACTGCACATCGCAAAAGTTTCTTCATTGAGTGGTCTCTTGTTTCAGGCGTTCATCGTGCTCGACCTGGCGGGCGCCGCGCAGAATGATCTCCATGGAATAATTGCCTTCGTGGCAGGCGAATTCATACATCAGCTCCCCCGGCTCCATGCGGTGCAGCAACATTTCCACCGTGTAGGGCTGCTTGTAGATCTCAGGGTCCGTGACAGTGTAGGTATAGAAAATCTCCTTGTCGTTGACCAGGGTCAAACGTTCATCAACCTGCAGTTCGCCCGAGGACACGATGCGGAAGTTGGAAATCTCCGGCCGGTAGTTGCGAGTGTGTACCACCAGGGTGTCGCCCTCCCAGTGCCCGACGGAATCGCCGAACCAGGTCTTCACGTGTTCGGGCTGATGCTCGCCATCGAGCCGGATGATGCGGGCGTCGTGCACCATCTCGCCCATGATCATCACGTAGTCCTGGTTCTGCACGATCTGCACATTGGAGTTGTAAGGCAGCAGCGCCATGGGCGGCATGGTGCCGATGGCGGACAGGCAGCGCTCGCCGGCCGGGCGGATCTCCGGGCCGTCGAATTCGCCAAAGCCCTGGGCGCGCCATTGTCCGTAGATGTCGCGGTTGCGACCGCCGTCTTCGCGAAAGGGCATGCGGCCATTGGGCGGATCAACCACCAGAGAGGTGCGGTACTGCCCGTTGATGCGGGTGAATCCCACTTCGGTATCGGTATTGTCGGCTTCGGCTTCCTGTCCGACACGCTGGCCCGCTTCCGGCGCAGGCCGGTTCGGGTCCAGAACCGTTGCGACGCTGTTCAGCCTGTCACGCAGGCCCAGTTCCAGCGCGCGGGCCTCTTCGTCCGTGTAAACCGGCTGCTCCAACAGTTCGTTCGGGCGCTCCATGGGGGTCTGTGTCTGATTGCCCCACAGCCCCTGCAGGTTCGGGTGGCCATGTTCGGTGCGGGGCATCTCCCAGCCGGGGGGCGCCTCGAAGTTCTGGGCTGAGACAGTGGCCAGTGGCAGCTGGGCGAGGAGCACCGCGGCCAGTGCAGCGGCACGCGTTGGGAAATGACTGTTCATGATGTTGTTGCAGCCAGTAATTGGAGTGAACGACAGTGGACTGTGAGTCGGGGCGGAAAGTAGCCAGTTTCGGCAGCACTGTCCAGCACGCATGGTGCCAGCAAGCCGTGGCCAATGTTGTACACTACGCGCGCTCTCTGCAGAGGGCCCCCACTACTCACCCGATCTACGGAAGCCTTGCTCATGTCCAGCCCCATGCACAGTCCTGATACCAGCCAGCGCTTCATCTTCGAGAACGCCGATGTGCGTGGCGAGATCGTGCGGCTGCACACGAGTTTCGCCGTGGCCGTGCAGGGCAAGCACTATCCAGACCCTGTGGCGATGCTGTTGGGGCAGTTTCTGGCGGCCAGCGCCCTGTTGAGCACCACCATCAAGTTCGATGGCCGGCTGGTGCTGCAGGTGCGCAGCCAGGGCGAAGTGGCGCTGATGATGGCGGAGTGCACCAGTGACGGCGAACTGCGTGGCATCGCCCGCTATGCCGAAACGCCCACGGGCCAGGAGTTTCGGGAGCTGCTGCGGGACGGCACCCTGGTCATCACCATCGACACCCGCAAGGGCGAGCCCTATCAGGGCATCGTGAGTCTGGAGGGCAACTCTCTGGCGGAGTGTCTGCAGGAGTATTTCCGGCAGTCGGAGCAGCTGGGCACGGAGTTCTATTTCGCGGCCGACCGTGACGGGGTGGCGGCGCTGCTGCTGCAGCAGCTGCCGCCTCAGCTGCACAAGGAAGAGGCAACGCGCCAAAGCCACTGGGAACACTTTTCCACCCTGGCCCGCACGCTGACCGACGACGAAATGCTGACATTGTCCAACGCCGACATTCTGCACCGGCTTTACCACCAGCAAGAATTGCGGGTGTTCCCCACCCGCGACCTGGTGTTCAAGTGCAGTTGTTCCCGTGAGCGGACGGCGCGGGCCCTGACGGCGCTGGGGCGCGAGGAGCTGGACAGCATTGTGGCGGAGAAGGGCGGCGTGGAGATCAGCTGTGAGTTTTGTGGCACCGAGTACAATTTTGGCCCGGGCGAGGTGGCGCTGCTGTTCGAGCATGCAGAGGGCGGGGCGACGCACTGAGGGCTTGTGGTACTTCT